>CAYNCR010000011.1:2539-13043 GCA_964395575.1 uncultured Desulfohalobiaceae bacterium | reverse complement strand
TCGACGGTGGGGAAGGTTTCGGTGCGCATGCTCCACACGCCGACAATGCCACCGACTACCAAAAACAGCATGAGCATGTTGGCTGCAACGTGGTTCCGAGCGAACCAATCCACGATGGTCCGGTTGCGGCCTTCCCCGTTCAGGCTCCGCTCGCTATTTCCCGGAGGCATCGTCCAGGACCCGTACCTTGGTGTTTTCGGTTACCTGCGGCAGGGGGCTGGTGACAACCTGCTCCATACTCCCGTTACCCGCGGCGACAACGTAGTCCTTGCTGATCTGGAGGATCTTCGGGGTGAGCCGCTTGAGACGATTCCGGGCGTCGATGGACCAGACCGTGTTCCCGGCGTGCAGCGCGCTCAAGGGCAGCACCCAGACATCCCGCTTGAGGGCCCCGACTATCTCAACGGTGACGAACACGCCGGGGATGAGGTCCGTGCTCGGCTCCTTCAGCCCCAGATACACCCTGGTGATGCGGGTCCTCCGGTCCGCCTGGGCGGCGAACCGTTTGACAAACGCCCTGTATGTCCGCGGCTCGCCGTGATAATCCGAATGGACTGTCAGCTCGGGGTCCTTAGCCTCGCGGAGCCAGCGTATCTCCCGATTTTCGAGGGGGATCTCGATCTCCAGGGCCTTCAGGGAATAGGCCCGCCCATAGGACTGCCCGGAGGTGACGAATTGGCCGGTTCCCAGCGAGGACTCCACAACCCGGCCCTGGAAAGGAAGGGCAAACCTGGTGCGTTCCAGATTGAGCCGGGCGGTAGCCAGGTTGGCCTTTGCGGCCTTTACGGCGGCACGGGCCTCCTTGATCTGAGGGCGTTTGGCCACAAGCGGCGGCGGGGCTCGATCCGGATGCAATCCCCGCCAGGCTGCCACCGAGGCATTGGCGTCGGCCAGCTGAAGCTGCAACTGGGTTTCAGAGCGGGCCACCTCCGCTTCCAACCTCTGCACCCGATGCAGGAAATCGGCGCGCTCGACGCGGAAAAGGGGGGTGCTCTTCTCAAACACTCCGCCCGGGGAGAGATGGTCGCTCACCCAGGTGACCTTGCCGGACACCTGGGGCACAATATTGACAAAAGACTGGACCCGCACCGTTCCGGTCGCGTTGAACCGGATGCGGTGATCCGTCGGTTCAACCGTCTTCGTTTCCACTGCCGGCCTGATTTGTTCGAAGCGTTCCAACGACTCCGGCTTCTCGCGCAGCGAGGCCAGATAGGATGCCGCCAGGAAGGAGCCGGTTACCACGGCCAGCACCACGATGCCTTGCACAATCCCCTTCACGCCTGCCCTCATGCCGAGTCGTCCGAGTTTTTATCGTCCTGGCCGGTTCCGGCCGCCCAGTCCCCGCCTAAGGCGAGATAGAGATCCACACGTGCGTTCCATCTGGCCTGATGGGCTCTGATCAGCCTGAGCTCGGCTGCGTAGTGGCGACGTTGAGCCTCCAGAACCTGCAGGAGTGGAGTGAGCCCGCGCCTGTATCGGCTCATGGCTCGTTCCTCGGCCCGTCTCGCGGCGGCCGCGCTGGCCTTTACGTCGGCGATCCTGTCCGCCAGCTGGTGTTCCCGGCTCAGCGACTCCTCCACCTCCCGCATCGCCTCGAGCACCTTTTGCGCATACTCCAGGCTCGCTTCCCTGACCTGGGCCTTTTCGAGCCGCACTCTCCCCCGCAGCCGGCCGCCCTGGAACAGAGGGAGCATGATCTCGGAGAGGATGTTTCCGACCATGCGCTCGGAGGTGAGCAGATCATTCGTGGTCTCGTGCTCGAAACCCAGCCGACCCGACAGGGTGAGATCCGGAAAGAGATCGGCCACAGCGACCCCGACATCCTTATATTCGGCCATGATGCGCAGCTCCGCGCTGCGCAGGTCCGGTCTCCGGTCCAGGAGGCCGGCCGGCAAGCCCACGGGAACTTCCCCTGGGGCGCGCTCGAGCGGCATGACAGAGTCAAGGGGATCGGTGGTTCCAGGCTGGTTGCCGAGAAGGATGTCCACGGCGTAGGCGCGGCTTTTCAGCTGTTGCCTGAGATCCGGGATGTCCGCCTTGGCGGAGAAAAGGCTCTCCCGGGCCAGGTGCACGTCATCTGCGGAGACTTCGCTGGTGCCCCTTTCGTAGCGGAGGCGGACAACTTCAAGTGTCCGCTTGCGGCTCCGGACGATCTTCCGGGTCAGCGCGATCTGTTTCTTGAGGGCAGAGATGGCGATGCGGTGTCTGGCCAGTTCCGCCACGAGGGTGTGCAGCAGAGCCTCTCCCTCGCTCCGGGCGGCCTTCGCCCTTGCCCGGGAAGCCGCAGCCCGGTTGCGCAGCCGGCCGAACACGTCGAGCTGCCAGGAGAACTGCAGGTTCGTCTCGATGGAGGTGTCGAACACCCGTTGGGTGCCGCCCCCGCCTCCGGCAGATGGACCGCCTCCGAAGAGGTTGCCGAACTCCTCTGTCGGTCTGAAATCCCTGTTCGCCGAAGCGGCGGCGGATACAGAGGGGAACAGGCCGCCGATATCGACAGCTCGCTGCTCCCAAGCCTGCTTGAGGCGGGAGGCCGCCTGCTTGAGGTCGAGATTGTCCCGGCGCAGCTCCGCGACATAGCGATCCATCAAGGGATCGCGCAAATGCCGCCACCACTGAGCCATATGCTGTCCAACCCTCTCCGGATCGGCTTTTTGCCCTTGAGGCGCGTTGTGGTAACGCTTTGCCTCGTCCGCCGCGGTATGCACAGGGGCGTAATCGGGTCCCACCGCACATCCGCAGAGACCAGCCACTCCGATCAGGAAGAGCACCCACCCCTTGAGGCGCGTCAATCCGAGCCAGCCTCTCCGGGAACGGGAATACCATCCGACGATGCGCCCCGCTGCGAACAAACCCTGTGCATGGGGCCTTGGATCTCCCTGGCCCAAGAAGCGCTGGGCCATCTTCCACCGCGCATTGGGATGGGCCAGGTGCGGGAAGCTCAGGGGAAAAGAACGTGATCTTAGGATACAAGGCGTCCGCTTCATTCCAAATATTCTATACCAATGATCAAACCGTGGCAAAACAAACCAGGAATGACGGACACGTGTCCCCAATTGACGCATCCCTGCCTCATGCACTCAGAAAGCGGTTGGGGAAAGAGTGTGCCGCTCGTTGTCAGCTCACACCGGCCGGGTTCCTTCTATGCCCGAACCAGGCACGTCTGCTTCAACAGCCGGTTACAGGACTCAGCAGGTCGGGCTCTTCACGAAGATCGCGCCAGAGGACTGGGTTATGCTAAAGGCGGGCCACAAAACGTTGATGAGGTCATGGTAAGATAAGGGCAGTCTTCAGACCCACGGATTCTTCACCAGTTAAAGGGATCGAGACCGAGGAAGGCGAAGCGCAAGGAAGCCTTCACGGGGGTCGTTCTGCGCTTCTGCGGCAGGAAGAGTAGCCCACCACCGAGGCACCTCAGTTCAACACCCCAATGGGGCCCCGGTTTTATCAGGCAAGTGGAGTTTCTAGAACTCCAGTATAAATCGATGAATTTGAAGTGTATCGACTTGAGAGCCTGGCAACGCGTCAAGCATCATGCCTGCAAAGATCATTTGGTGGCAAAGTGTGTAGACTGGCAGAATCTTTTTCTCTCAGTTGATGGACTACCAGGACAGCGTCAATGAAGGCCTCAGGATCTACTACTAGCTTTGATTTTCGCCGCTTCCAGGTCCACCAAAGAAAGACTTGCCTGCCCACGAATCTCCACGAATGGTTACGAAAGAAGAAAAGAAATTGGCCCACGGAATAACATGGAATAGCAGGGAAATAGTAACTATTCAGCACTTTGCCGAACTGTAAGCCGACACGGGGCATTTTGTCTCATGCAGCTCCGACTCTGGATTTTCTAACGTCCGGCACTCACTTTCCCAGAGGCATAGAGTATTTGGGCAAGCATCCAGAAAAGTGAGTGCCGAACGAGAAAATCTGGCAGAGTCCACTGAAATGATTCAAAATACCCCGTGTCGGCTTACTATGATTAGTGGAATGGTGAGTACCTGTAGGCAACCACGCTTGAAAAGAACGGAAACCGCGAGCTCGTCCTGGCCGAGGAACAGACCTTGCGTGAGGAGGCAGGGCGGTCGCTAGACGAACAAATTGGCCACGAGCAGCGCCACCGGTATGAGCCAGGCCGCGGCGAGTCCCGGGATCAGCAGATTGCGGTTCTGGATCAGCTTGCGGATGCGCGCGATGTCGCGGGGATCGGAGAGCTCCTCGGTCAGCTTGGCCAGCTCCGGAGCGGCGCTTTCCATTCGCTCAAAGGTGTCCCGGGGCAGGTTCCGCACCAGGCTGTCCATCGCCTGCAGGGCCTTCTGTCCGTGCTCGAAATAGCCTTTTTGCTCCAGCTCACCCACCCGCCTGCTGAAATCCATGATCAGCTTCTGGCCGGTGACCGCTGTTTCCTTGCCCAGCTCGGTAAACGCCTCCAGCTGGCTCAGGGCGGCGTTGAAGTTCCGGACGTTCTTGAGGGTGAGGACCATGAGCTCGCGTACGTCGCGTCCGTCCACGTGCACGTTTTCCAGCTCCAGCGCATCGTGCAGGGAGAATACCGCGGAGTTGCTCACTAGGCTGAAGTCCCGGACCAGATCCTGGATCGCCTCGCCCTGGGCCTTGGCCTCCCTGGAGATCTCCACAAGCGTGTCCAGCTTGTGGTTCAGCTCCTCCAGCAATTGGGTGTTGTCGGTGGTCATATTCATCCACTCCTTTTGCTGAGCGGTTTTCTAGGGGTGATACTTGCCGGCCATGCTCATATAGGGGGAAACCGGCAGATCCTTGCCCAAGAGGAGCAGATGCCAATAGGCCCAGCGGAACATCATCTTGCCGTAGTGGTTCATGTTGGTCTCCCGGAGCAGGGTGAAGGGGCCGATCCCCGGCATGGGGAACTTGCCCGGCAGGGGCTCCTGGGTGTAGTTGAAGTCGATGAGCAGGGCCTTGTCGAAGCCGGACTCGATGAAGCAGTTGGAGTGGCCGTCGTAATCGGGCAGGGGCTCCAGCCCGTCCAGCCAGCGCAGGACGTTCTCCACCAGGATTTCGCTCTCGAAATGGGCCACCGATCCGGCCTTGGAGGTGGGCACGTTGGTGGCGTCCCCCAGAATGAAGATGTTGTCGAACTCCTTGCTCTGCAGGGTGTTGTTGTGCGTGGGGACCCAGTTCAGCTCGTCGCCCATGCCGGATTCCTCCAGATAGGAGGCCCCCTTGTTGGTGGGGATGCTCACCAGGAGGTCGAAATCCACTTCCCGGCCGTCATAGGACACGATCCGCTGCTGCTCGTTGTCCACGTGGCTCAGCGCGAACTCAGGAACCACCTCGATGCCCTTTTCGTTGCACACGTGCTGCAGGGTCTTGGAGGCGATGGGCTTGGTGAAGGGGCCGTCCAGGGGTGTGGCGAAGAAGATCTTGACCTTATCTCTGAGCCCCCGCTCCTGGAAATACCAGTCCGCCATCATGACGAATTCCGGCGGGGCCACCGGGCACTTGACCGGCATCTCCGCCACGTTGAGAACCACGTTGCCTCCCTGGAAATTGCGCATGGCCTTCTGCAGCTTGGTGGCCCCGTCGATGGTGTAGAAGTCGAAGATGCTCTTCTGCCAGTGCTTGCCGGTCAAGCCCTCCTGCTCCGTAGGGTCGATGTTCCCGCCGCTGGCGATGATCAACAGATCGTACTGCAGCTCGCCCTTTTCCAGGTGGACCTTGTTGTTTTCCGGATCCACCCGCTGGATGGGAGAGACGATGAACTCCGCCTCCCGGGGCAGGAAGTTCTCCCTGGGCTTCACCAGGTCGTGTTTGTCCTTGTACACGCCGAAGGGAACGAAGAGCAGGCCGGGCTGGTACACGTGCTCCCGGTTCTTGTCCACCACGGTGATGGAGCATTCGTTGTTCTCGATTTCCGGCCGCAGGCTCTCGCAGAGCCTGTTGGCCATCATGGTTCCCGCGGTTCCGGCTCCCAGGATGACGATTTTGGGCATAACACCTCCTGCCTTGGGAAAAGGGTTGGGCATTACCCTCCGGGACACCCCGCTGGTGGCCGGAGTCGGCCTGAGCTTCTCCAAGCTGTAGGATAACTCTCGCATACCGTTGGAAGCGAAGCCTTGATCCAGGTCAAAAAAATATGGTTCTCCATTTCAAGCCTAGCACAGAATGTTTTGTGGCGGAACTATTGGCATGAATCAGGGGCAGTGAAGGTACAAAGTGTCGAGGAAGCGCGATAAAAAGGGCAGGCAGGGCAGGAGCGAAATCAGGAAGGGAAGGCGTTCATTTCCCCGAAGCGCGACTCCAGATAGGCCTTCAGGGCCACGGCATTGTTGTAGCGGGTCTCCCTGGAGCTGTACACGAGAGTGAGCGGACCACTTCGGGCCATTTCCGCCAGCCGGTCCAGCTGCTCCCGGTGTTCGGCCAGCTCCTCGAAATAGCGCTTGCGAAACTCCTCCCACTTGGATGGATCGTGTCCGAACCACTGCCGCAGTTCTTGTGAAGGGGCGAGCTCCTTGAGCCAGGAGTCGATGCGGGCCTTTTCCTTGGACATGCCCCTGGGCCAGACGCGATCCACCAGGACGCGATAGCCCTCGTCCGGATCGAGGGGCTTGTAGATCCGCTTAGTGCGGATATCCATGCCAGACATCCTCCCTTCTTCGTTTGACTCACCCGGTCTGTTCTTTCGGCGGAAAACGGTGGAGAATGGATAAAAGAACCAGGGCGAGGCCGGTCAAAAGCGTGAACACCAGAAAGCCGTTGCTGTAGCCCCTGATCGGGGAGATGTCCACGAAAAAACCCATGAAAAGGGGAATCACGAACCCGCCGAAGGCCCCCAGCCCGCCGACGATCCCGGAGGCGCCCCCCACAGCGGCGGGCGTGTATCTGGGGACCAGCTTGAAGACAGCGGCGTTGGCGAATCCCATCCCCAGGGCCATGAGCATCTGTCCCGCCAGGGCCAGGCCGAAGGATTCCGAAACCAGCACCATGAGGACGGAGCCGGCAATGACGGTGAGAAAGGAGAACAGGGTGACCCGCTCGCCGGAGAAGCGATCCGCTGCATGGCCTCCCAGAATCCGCAGCAGGGACGAGGATAGGGAATAGGCCGCTGTCAGCCCGCCGGCCGTCACGATGCCCAGCCCGAAGAACTCCGCCCAGTAGGTGGGCAGCCAGACCGTGAGCGCGATGAATCCGCCGAAATTGATGAAGTAGAAGAAGGTCAGGACCCAGGTCCGCCAGTTTGCCCCCGCCTTTTTCAGGGACTGCCAGGCGCCGCCGGAGGGAAGGAGCTCCTCGCCGCAGGCATGGAGCAGGGCGTCCTCGTCGATCTCGATGCCCATCTGTCTGTACTGGAAGTAGGGAGCGTCCTTCATGAACAGGAAAACGAGCACCAGAACGGCAAAGGTGAATGCGGCCCAGATGGTGTAGGAGCTTTGAAATCCCAGCAGGTTCACCATGCCCGGTAGCAGCATGGCGAACAGCCCGGGGGCCAGGTTGCCCAGCCCGGCATAGGCCGCCAGGGCGGAGCCCTGCTTTTTCTGGGGGAACCAGTAGGACACCGAGGGGATCCCCACGGAGAAAATGGCGATCCCGCATCCGCACAGGACCCCGAAGAGCGCGAAAAGCGGATACTGTGTGATCGTTGGCTCCGGAAACAGGGTGAAGAGGACAGTGATGCCCACGATGCCCAGCCCGGCCAGGCCCAGCAGGATGAGGATGGGCTTCTTGCCGCCCACCCGGTCCACTGCCGCGCCGAAGGGAATGCGGAGCAGGGAGCCGGAAAGGGACGGAGACGCGGACAGAAGCCCCACCAGGAAAGCCCCCATCTCCAGGGACTCCTTGAGCCGGGATACAATGGGCCCGAAAGCGGACACTCCTGCGAATCCGGCGAAAAAGGCCAGGGTGGTCCAGGCAAGCGCCGCTGTCCGGCTCGACTCGGCCCGACAAACCGGACCGTTGCCTGTCTGCTCTTGGCTCATACGCACTCCGCTTTTTTCAGGCTGCCTGCCTCCGGAACAGGACGAAGCTTCGGACCAGATAGGTCACCGGCACGCTCCAGATGTGCACCAGCCGGGTGAACGGGGAGTAGGCCAGGAGGGCGAGAGCGGTCAGGATATGCAGCTTGTAGCTGAGCGGAACCGGCGCCATGAGCGTTGGATCGGGCCTCAAGGTGACCACGCCGCGGATCCACGGGGCGACGCTGTAGAGCACGTCGTAGTGGGTGAAAATCACGTTGTACAGGCCGATCCCTCCCACGATCAGAAGCAGAAGAAGAAGCAGGTAATCGTTTGCCGAGCTCCGGGCGGCGATGCGCTGCTGACTGAAGCGGCGCAGGAGCAGCCAGACGGTGCCTGGCACCATGAGCAGCCCCGCAACCAGCCCGGCCCAGTAGGCCATGAGCTCGTGGGCGTGGGCGGTGATTCCGGCCATGTCGTAGAGGCTCTGGGGAATGAGCATCCCGGCGGCATGGCCCAGGAGCGTGAGCAAAGCGCCCCAGTGGAAAACGGTTATCCCGTAGCGCAGGCTGTTTGAGTGCAGGAACTGGCTCGAGCGGACGTTCCAGTGCCACAGGTCGGTCAGGTAGCGGTAGGCGTGGCCCACCACGAACACGGTGAGCGCCAGGTAGGGAAACACCGAGAAAGCCAGTGTGTTGAGGGTCTCGTCTGTCATATCACGCTCGTTCCTTGTTCCTGCGGATTGGCAAGCATTCCGGCCAGGACGGCAAAAACGCCGGCATAGGGGCTGTCCTGTTCTTCCAGCCGCTTTGCCAGGGCCCGTATCGCCGGGCTGTGTTCAGTCAGCAGCCGCCAGTGCTGTGACGTGTCGTCCAGGTACAGCAGCTCCAGGACCATGGGCAGATAGTCCGGAAGCTCGGGAGAATGCATTCCCAGCCCGGCGTTCCTATAGGCCTCCGCGAAGACGGCGAGGGCGGCGCCCCGGGACTCGTCGTCCCCGTGCAGATGGTAGGTGAGGTTGAGGCACTTTTCCGGCTGCAGATCGAAGGTGGCGGTGAACTCCTCCTGAAGCGTTAGCACCGGATTCCGCAGCAGATGGCGGATCAGCCCCCTGATGCGCTCTTTGTCCGATCCCCGGAATGCGGCCTCGATGGCCTCACTCGACGCCTTCAAATCGGCGATCAGCGAGGCGTCCGGGTACTGCAGCAGGAAGGAGAGGATCTTGAATCGGGTCTTTTTGTCCTGATGCATGGGGCACCTCGGATGTCGGACGTCGGATGTCGGATATCAGACGTCCGAAAGATCCTCTGTCTCGGGCATCCCGGCCGTGGGCACCACGAACCGGTCCTCGTGCTTGGCCAGGGCCAGCAGCTCATACATCTCTCCTGCGGTGGCCTCGTCCAGGCCGTTCCGGTCCAGGACCTTCCTGTCCGGGGTCGGGTCCAGCCGGGTGGAGCGCATGAAAGCGCGCATGGCCATGAGCCGACCCAGGGCCCCGCGCACGGGGGCCTCGTCCCCTGCTGTCAGCAGATTGGCCAGATAGCGTGGGGGAATGCGCATGGATTCAAGCATTTCCTCCGTGTCCATGCTGTTTTCTGCTGCCGTGTTCATGGGGCTGAGCGGCGGGATGTACCAGACCATGGGCAGGGTGCGGTATTCCGGGTGCAGGGGCAGGGCCAGCCGCCACTGGCGCATGAGCTTGTCCACAGGCGAGTTGCGTGCGGCATCGAGGACGCCCTGGGTGATGCCCTGTTTTTGGGCTTCTTCCAGCACCCGTGGGTCGCTCGGATCGAGCATGGCCTCCAGATGGGCCGGATAGATGCGGGTCGGATCCTTAACCGAGGCCGCCTCCCGGATGCGCTCCGCGTCATACAGAATGACCCCCACGTAGCGGATGCGGCCCACGCAGGTCTGGGAGCAGAGGGTGGTCAGGCCGCTTTCCACGCGGGGATAGCAGAAGAGGCATTTTTCCGAGGTCCCGCTCTTCCAGTTGAAGTAGACCTTCTTGTAGGGGCACCCGCTCACGCAATAGCGCCATCCCCGGCATCTGGACTGGTCCACCAGGACCACGCCGTCCTCGTCCCGCTTGTACAGGGCCCCGGAGGGACAGGAGGCCACGCAGGCGGGGTTCAGGCAGTGCTCGCAAAGCCGGGGGAGGTAGAACATGAAGGCCTGTTTGAACCGCAGATATCGTTCATGGTCCAGGTCCCGGAAATTGACGTCGTCTCCTGCGGTCTCGCCCACACCTGCCAGGTCGTCCTCCCAGTTGGGGCCCCATTCAATACGCATGGGCTTGCCGGTGAGCAGGGAATGCGGCCGGGTGGAGGGCTGGTGCTTTTTGAGCGGGCTGCTGATCAGCCGCTCGTAATCGTAGCCCCAGGGCTCATAGTATTCGTCGATCCGGGGCAGGTCCGGATTGTGAAATATACGGGCCAGTTTCCGGGCCCGTCCTCCGGCCCTCGGGGCGAGACCGCCGTTTTTCTGCGCCCATCCCCCCTGGTGGATATCCTGGTTCTCCCATCTTTTGGGGTAGCCGATACCCGGCTTGGTCTCCACGTTGTTGAACCAGGCGTATTCCATGCCCT
>CAYNCR010000011.1:286-2529 GCA_964395575.1 uncultured Desulfohalobiaceae bacterium | reverse complement strand
CCGAGGCACTTGTCCAGGTTCAGAACCATGGCTATTTGCGCCTTAATCCGCATACCAGTCCACCTCTCCGGCCTTGCGCACCACGACGGCTTCGTCGCGCTGGGGTCCCGTGGGGCCGTGGTAGTTGAAGAAATAGCTTTGCTGGGCGTAGCCGCCGATCATGTGGGTGGGCTTGACCACGATGCGGGTCACGCTGTTGTGCGTGCCCCCTCGCTGGCCGGAACGCTTGGATCCGGGAGTGTTTATCAGCCGTTCCTGGGCGTGGTACATGAACGCCTTGCCCCGCGGTATGCGGTGGCTCACCACGGCCTTGGCCATGACCACGCCGTTCACGTTGAAGCATTCCAGCCAGTCGTTGTCCCGGACCCCGATGGACGCGGCGTCCTCGTCGTTGATCCAGATCGCCTCTCCGCCCCGGAACAGGGTGAGCATGGGCAGAGTGTCCGAGTAGGTGCTGTGAATGGACCACTTGGAGTGGGGCGTCAGATAGTTGAGGATGATTTCCTGCCCGGGCTCCCGGGAAACGCCGGTGGAACCCAGGGCCTCCATGTCCAGGGGAGGACGGTACAGGGGGAGGTTCTCCCCGAACTGCAGCATCCAGGGATGGTCCAGGTAGAACTGGGCCCGGCCGGTGAGCGTGCGGAAGGGGAGCTTGTGCTCGATGTTGATCACGAAGGGCGAGTATCTGCGGCCCTCGCTTTCCGTACCGCTCCAGGTGGGGGAGCTGATGATCGTGCGGGGCTGGGCGGAGATGTCCTCGAAGGTCATCCGTTCCTCTTCGCGCCCCTTGCTGAGATGCGAGAGCGACAGACCGCTCACCTCTTCCACGCTGGCCCAGGACTTGACCGCGGTTCGCCCGTTGGTTTCCGGGGCCAGGGCCAGGATGGCGCGGGCGGCGTCCAGCCCTGTTTCCAGGCGCGGCATCCCCCGGCTGATCCCCGGAGTTTCCACTGTTCCCAGCTCCCGCTTGAGCAGCTCGTATTCCTCGTCCGCCTTCCAGGAGACGCCCTTGACCCCCATGCCCTTCTGCGCGGCAAGCGGCCCCAGGGAGGTCATCATTTTGTATGTCCCCGGAAAGTCCCGTTCCACAACGGTGAATCCGGGCATGGTCCGTCCCGGAACGGGCTCGCACTCCCCGGCCTTCCAGTCCCTGACCTCGGGCTGGGCGATTTCCCCGGGCGAGTCGTGGGCCAGGGGGGTGGCCACCAGGTCCTTTTGACGGCCCAGATGGCCCTCCGCCATCCGGGAGAACTTCTCCGCCACCGCCTTGAACTGGTCCCAATTGCTTCGCGCCTCCCAGGGCGGGTCCACAGCCGGATTGAAGGGATGGATGAAGGGGTGCATGTCCGTGGTGCTCAGGTCGTGCATCTCGTACCAGGAGGCAGCGGGAAGAGCCACGTCCGCATACAGGGCGGACGTGGACATGCGCATCTCCATGGTTACCAATAGATCCAGTTTCCCTTCTGGCGCGGGGTCGCGCCATTGAATCTGAGTGGGTTTGTTGTCGGACTCCCGGTTGGCAACGGCGTGATCCGTGCCCAGCAGATGCTTGAGGAAATATTCGTGCCCCTTGCCGCTGGCGCCGAGCACGTTGGCCCGCCAGAGGAACAGGACCCTGGGGAAGTTGCGGGGGTGGTCCGGATCCTGGGCCGCGAGCTCCAGATCGCCGTTTGCGAGCCGCTCGGTGACGTGGGAGACGATGTCCGCGTCCGAGGTTGCGCCGTTTTCCTGCGCCTCGCGGCACAGATCCAGGGGGTTTTCCCTGAACTGGGGATAAGAGGGCAGCCACCCCATGCGGGCGGCCTTCGCGTTGTAGTCCGCGGGATGCCGGTAGGCGATGGAGTCCCGGTACAGCGGGGAGGCGACCGCGCTCGCATCCAGGGTGTCGTAGCGCCACTGGCAAGTGGCGAAGTAGAAAAAGGAGGTCCCGTTCATCTGCCTGGGCGGCCTTGTCCAGTCCAGCCCGAAGGCGAGCTGGGCCCAGGCGGAAATGGGACGGATCTTTTCCTGGCCCACGTAGTGGGCCCATCCTCCGCCGTTCACCCCCTGGCAGCCGCACAAGGTGGTCAGGTTGATGATGGTCCTGTAGGTCACGTCGCTGTGATACCAGTGATTCGTCCCCGCCCCCAGAAAGATCATCGCCTTGCCGCCGGTCCTTTCCGCGGTGTCCGCGAACTCGCGGGCCACACGGACGGCGTCCTCCGCGGCAACGCCGGTGATGGCTTCCTGCCAGGCCGGGGTAT
>CAYNCR010000011.1:0-255 GCA_964395575.1 uncultured Desulfohalobiaceae bacterium | reverse complement strand
CCGTGGTGACGAGTATTTCGCCACTATCTCCGGCAAGTCTTCGCACGGGAACGTATCCGGTCTTTGTTTTGCCTCCGGAGGCGGTGAAGACGGGAAATTCAGCCCGCACCCAGCCGTCGTTGCAGGCGGAGAAGCCAAGGAACGGATCGAGCTCCTCGTCCGTCTCCGCGTTCGTCAGGTGCAGGTTCCATCTGCCCTGCTCGCTCCACCGGAAGCCAATGCTGCCGTGGGGGACGACAGCCCGGTCGGAGCCCC
>CAYNCR010000010.1:2594-21466 GCA_964395575.1 uncultured Desulfohalobiaceae bacterium | reverse complement strand
GGGCTCGCACGTTTATGAAACACGGCTTCAGCGCACATCCCCGTCTCCTCGCGCCCGATAATTTCACCAAATAATTCAACATCTTGGCCACATTTTCATACAAAAAAAGCGGCTCCTGATCTGGGAAGAAGCCGCGAACGCCACCTCAAGCCCAGCTGGGGCCACGCCCCGATCCAATATATGCAATACAGCATCTGCCTTTTGGGACTGAATCATAAAACAGCCGCGGTGGAGACCCGGGAACAGTTCGCCCTCACCGACTGCTCCAACCGGGATCTGGACCTGCTGGGCGAGAACAGCCCGGTGCGTGAGCTCTGCATCCTCTCCACCTGCAACAGGGTGGAGATCCTCGCAGTCGGGGAAGAATCCGTTCTCAAGGACCTCATGATCCGGCACTGGGCGGCCTGTTGTCAGCAGGACCCCGAGAGGCTCGAGGCCGCGTCCTACACCTTCCGCGACCTCGATGCGGTGGAGCACCTGTTCATGGTGGCTTCCAGCCTGGATTCCATGGTGGTGGGCGAGCCCCAGATCCTGGGGCAGCTCAAGGAGGCGTACAAGGAAGCCACCCAGGAGGGGACCACAGGAGTGGTCCTGAACAAGCTCATGCACAAGGCCTTCTCCGTGGCCAAGCGAATCCGCAGCGAAACCCGCATCGCCCAGAACGCGGTTTCCATCAGCTATGCCGCTGTAGAGCTGGCCAGAGAAATCTTCGCAGAGTTCGAAAACAAGCAGGCCATGCTCATCGGAGCCGGAGAGATGGCCGAGCTTGCCGCGACCCATCTGCTCCGATCCGGCCTCGGGTCCCTGGTGATCACCAACCGCACCTTCTCCCGGGCCAGGGAGCTGGCCCAATCCCTGGACGCCACCCCCGTGCCCTTCGAACAGATGAGCGAACAGCTCGTCCAGACGGATATCGTCATCAGCTCCACCGGCGCCCGGAGCGCCATCCTGCAGGCCTCGGAGATGAAGCGGATCCTGCGGGCCAGGAAATACAGCCCCATGTTCCTCATCGATATCGCCGTGCCCAGGGACATCGATCCGGACATCAATCGCCTGGACAACGTCTATCTCTACGACATCGACGACCTCAAGGGCGTTGTGGAGGAGAACCTGATGAAGCGCCGGGACGAGGCGGACACGGCCCACGCCATCGTCAGCGAGGAGGTGCGGGGCTTCCAGGCCTGGCTCAAGTCGCTGGACCTGACCCCCACCATCAAGGATATGGTCATGCACGGCAACGATATCGCGGAGAAGGAGCTTTCCAAGTCCCTGAAACACTTGGGTGAGGACGAGGTCAGCCCGGAAGTGCGGGAGACCATGCAAACCCTCGCCCATTCGGTGAGCAAAAAGCTCCTGCACCACCCCATTTCCTTCCTCAAGCGCAAGGCCGAGCAGGAGGAATCCACCCGCTATTCCATCTCCCTGGCCAGGCGCATGTTCAACCTGGACCGCGACGCTCCCCGGGGCAGCAAAAATCCCCACTCCTCTTCCGAGGATTAGCCAGTCTCCTCCTCTTCCTTTGATTCGGCCCACCTCTGGACGCAACCCAAACAGCGTGCTACGTGTTAGGGAAAATACACTCTCTGTCGCGTCGCCACGAGTCCGGCATACACGACGCACTCGAATCCGGCGGCTTGCGCGAGCCAGACCCCGAGCATGCGCTTATGAGCAAGGACAAGATCGCCTTTTTGCAGCGGGTTCATCCCTTCGATATCCTTCCCGCGGAGGAACTGGAAAGCATTGCCGGCTCCCTGAGCCGCACCCACCAATACAAGGACATGACCCTCTTCGTGCAGGGCACCACGGTCCTGGACTATGTGCATATCGTCCAGGATGGCCGTCTGGAACAGTATATCAAGGAGGGAGGAGAGAAACAGCTGCGCACTTTTCTCTCGGAAGGAGACATCTACGGCGGGCTCTCGGTGCTCTTCAATAACGGCGTTTCCATCCGCACGGTCACCACGCTGGACGACACCACCCTCTTCCGTCTGCCCAAGGATATCTTCCTCGACGTGTGCACCCGCTATCCCGACTTCACCCGTTACTTTTCCGAAAACTTTCAGAAGAACATGCTCCAGCAGCCCTATGTGTCCTTCATCGCCAAGAGCTCCAGGCAGGGCGGAACGGAGGAGCAGGCCGGCTTTTTGAACCAGAGCCTGAGCAACGTCTTTTCCAGGGAGATCGTTTCCTGCGGAGAGCGGGATACTGTGCGGGAGGCCGCCAGACGAATGACCGAGCACAAGAGGAGCTCCATCGTGGTGCTCGACGAGGCGGGAGGCTACAAAGGCCTTCTCACGGATCACGACCTCAGGGAAAAGGTGGTTGCCGCGGGGCTTCCCCTGGACACCTCCGCAAGCGAGATCCTCACCACGCCGCTGGTATCCCTTCCCGCTGACTCGCGAGTTTTCGAGGCCATGCTGCTCATGATGCAGCACAACATCAAGCACCTGGCCATCACCGGACCCTCGGAGGAGATCCTCGGGATCGCCACGGAGGAGGACCTTCTGCTCACCCAGGGGCGCTCCCCGGTTTTCCTCATGCACGAGCTGCAGAACGCCGAATCCGTCGGAGAAATCGCTGCCCGCTACAGGCAGCTTCCGGGACTCGTCCGCTCCCTCCTGGACAGCGGGGCCAAGGCCGAGCATCTGAACCGGGTCGTCACCGCGGTCTCCGACGCCATCCTGAACAGGGTCATGGAGTTCGCCCTGGAGGAGACCGGTCCGCCTCCGGTCAAGTTCGCCTTCATGCTCGTCGGCAGCGAGGGCCGCAGGGAACAGACCCTCAAGACGGACCAGGACAATGCCATTGTTTTCGAGGACGTGCCGGAGGCCCAAAAAGAGGAGACCCAGCGCTTCTTCCTCAGGCTGGGAGAGATCGTCTCCGACTGGCTCAACGAAATCGGCTTCGCCTACTGCGACTTCGACATCATGGCCCGGAATCCGGACTGGTGCCAGCCGCTGGGCGCCTGGAAGGACTCCTTCTACCGCTGGATCCGCGCGGCTGAGCCGGAAAACCTGCTTCAGGCCAGCATCTTCTTCGACTTCCGGTGCGGATACGGCGACTGCGAGCTCATCGACGAGCTGAGCGAATATCTCTTCGCCTCCCTAGGGGGTTGGCTAGGCTTTTTCCGGCACCTCGCGGACAACGCCCTCCATTTCAAGCCGCCCCTGGACTTCTTCGGGAACCTGGTTCTGCAGTCCAAGGGGGACCAGAAGAACACCCTGGACATTAAGACCCCCATGCGGCTCATCGTGGACTTTGCCAGGATCTTTGCCCTGAAGTACCGCATTGCGCAGACCAACACCCTGGAGCGAATCCGGGAGATGCAGCGAAGCGGGGCCCTGGAAATGGAGGACGCCCAGGAGCTGGAGCACGCCTACTCCTACCTCATGCAGGTACGCCTCGCGCACCAGGCCGCCATGATCCACGAGGAGCAGCGCCCGCCGGACAACTTCATCCACCCCAAGCGGCTGACCCACATCGAGCGGCAGTCCCTCAAGGAATCCTTCAAGCGCATCCGCATGGCCCAGGGCAAGATGCGCATGGAATTGACCCAGGCTACCGGGATCGGGTAGATCGGACGTCGGATGTCGGATGTCAGATGTCGGATCCGCGCGTGAACAGGATTCCTTCCCCGATCCACTTATCCCTCCCTTTCATCACTTCTCAAACCCTAAACGGGAAACCCAGAACGCTGAACGGGGAACGGTGAACGGAGAACCCAGAACGGTGAACGCGGAACGGTGAATCACCCTTCACCACTTGCCACAGCCTCCCTGATCACGGTGTTGACGCCTTCAGCCGCCTCGACACAGGTGAGGTGCCGCGCCCCGGTGAGGACCCGCAAACCGGACTCGGGAATGCGCTGCTGGATGGCCTCGGCCTCCTCGACCGGAGTTCCGGGATCGTTCTCGCCCACGACAACGCGGGTGGGCACCTCGATCCCGGAGATCTCCCCCGAGACGTCGAAGCGGCTGATGGCCCGGCAGCATCCGGCGAATCCGGACACCGGGGTAGTTCGGATCATTTCCGCGATATGCTCCGCTGTGTCCGGATATGTCTCCCGGAATTCCGGAGTCAGCCAGCGATCCAGGGTGGGCTCGACCACGGCTTCCATTCCCTGGTTCCTCACGGCCTGGATCCGCTCTTCCCAAACAGACTGCAGCTCTGCCGGGACGCGGCAGGTAGTGTCGCACAGGGTCAGGCTCTTCAGGGAGTCGGCGTGTCTCAGAGCGAAGACCTGGCCGATCATTCCGCCCAAAGAGATGCCCGCGAAATGGATCTGTCTCAGGCCCAGCCGGTCCAAAAGGCCCCTGAGATCGTCCGCGAGCCCCTCCATGGTGTAGTCTTCCTCCGGCGCGGAGGAGGAGCCGTGACCGCGGATGTCGTAGCAAAGAACGCGATAGGAGCGGGCGAGATCCCGGATCTGTTCCTCCCACAGCCCCATGTTCGCCGCGAGGCAGTGGCTGAGCGCGATGCAGGGTGCGTCCACTGGGCCGTGGAGCTCGTAGGCAATGCTGATTCCGTTGCATTCGGCAAGCATAGCTCCTCCATGGTTTGGCTGCTTGGATTGGCGCGATCAGCGCACCGCGTCCAGGAGATCGTCGAAACCGAGGTAGCGGTGCGGATTGTTCCAGATTGTGCTCACCAGGGATCCCGGGCGATACATCCCCCTTTGGGTCAAGTGGGTGATCGCCTCTAGGAGATAGGTGTTGATCTCGTTTTTGGGCAGCACGTAGTGCTTGCCATCGATGATGAACTCGGATTGGCCGCTTGGGGGGAGGCAGAAAAGGCCGTGCTGATTGAGCCGGGCATCGATGTACACATTCCAGAGCTCGACGAAGTTCTTCTCCTGCTGGGCGTCCAGCTGCATGCGGTCCCTGTGGCGATAGCCGAAGCGCGGGTTGATCCGGTCCGCCAAGTGGCCCAGCTCGTGGTAGAGGATGAACCGATCCCGCTCACTGGGCCGAATAATGGGATGGATATACAGCGTGGCATGGCGCTGTTCGTCCATCTCCACTCCTACATTGGGACCGGTCTTTTCCTCGATGGTCAGGCTTTTGAGCTCGGAGGCGAGGTCGCGATGCAGTGGATGGTGCTTGAGCGTGCACCAGAGGAGCTCCTCGTCCACAAGGTTGCGAAAGTCGAAAATGTGCATACGTCCTAATGATCCCTGTTCCGTATCTATGACAAAAGGCGTTTCCGGGCTCTATCGCCGTATTTTCGCCCTTTACGGGAGACGACCTCTTTATTCGCGGCCACAGCTCAATCATCCTTACCTTCTTCTAGCACGTCCAGTGTTGCCGCGTAAATATCTCTGTGCGACGTCGCCATATGCTCCGGCGTTCCAGGTGGACATGCCTTGAGCCTCGGGATAGGATGCATTATTCAATTCTCCCAATGCGAAGAAAAAGGAAGGGCCGGCTATGAGTGGGGAAAACGTGGCACTGGGACTGATCGGGAGCCCTCGCAAGGGCGGTACGGACTACGCCGTGCGTTATGCGCTGCAGCGCCTCGAAGAGAGCTACGGGGTCGAGACACGGTTCTTTTCGGTGCGCGGGAAAACCATCCACTTCTGTATCCACTGCGATTACTGCATCAGGAAGAAGCAGGGCTGTATCTATGAGGACGACATGGAGGAGCTCTATCCCCTCCTGGAGGAGGCCTCGGTCTGGATCCTTGGTGCGCCGGCGTATCACGGCCACATCAGCGCCCAGCTCAAGGCGGTCCTGGATCGTACCCGTGCCCTGCTGGCCCGGCGTCCGGGAGCCCTGAGGGGCAAATACGGCGCGGGCATCGCCGTGGCGGGCGACCGCAACGGAGGGCAGGAACAGGTGCTGGGCACGATCGCGGACTTCTATCTGATCAATGAGATGATCCCGGTGGGAGGCGGGGCCTTCGGCGCCAACTGGGGCGGCTCGGTCTGGACCGCGGACCGCGGCTCCGAGGGGGCGGCCGAGGACGCGGAGGGACTCAGGACCATCCGCAGGACCGTGAACAAGCTGGCGCGCGCCTCGGGGCTGGCGACCTCGAGTCAGTGAATCGGACGTCGGATGTCGGACGTCGGATGTCGGACGTCGGATCCGAACGCAGAACGGTGAACGGGGAACGGGGAACCCAGAACGGAGAACGCTACGGCTGAATTCTGTCCAGCCAGCGGGCCGCGATGCAGGTGCCGGCGCATCCGGCTGTGAAGTCGATGAGCTCCGGCAGGGAGATTCGGCTGTTGAAGTCGCCCAGGTGCGGGCCGGTGTTCAGGAACACGTCGCGCTCGCCCTGCGGCGTCCAAAAGGCCGAGTCCCGGCTCATTCCTTTGCTCCGCAGGAGCTGCGTGAACTCCTCCCGCTTCATTCCCAGTTGATCCTCCCGGCGCAGGGCCTCGCTCATGTGCCGATCCACCCCCATCTCCCGGATCATCCGCTCCACGAGAGGATCCAGGCCGGCAGGAGCCGTTCCGGTGTAGGCCCGGCCCACGAAGCCCAGGAAATAGCTGGAGAAGATGGAGCGTACCATCAGCCGGAGCTGTTTCGCGTCGAAAAGATGCCTGGCATCCGCGGGCTCGCCCGTGTCATCCAGTCCGACCAGGTCCGGGTTCCGCAGGCGAAAGACGCTGCCGGCAACCAGGAGCAGGCTGAGGATCTGGGTTCCCGCCGCGCGGAAGAGCTCGAGACCGGCGCCACTGTACGGGGCCATGTGCTCGAAGTCGCGCAGCCCGGATCCGCCGAAATTGGGATAGCGGCAGGAGTGGAGCCAGCGGTCCAGACGCCCTTTGCGGTCCCAGAGATAGCGTCCCGCATCGTCCCGGCGCCCCGCCTGAATGCGGTTGTGGAACAGGGGGACGGGGGCTGTGTGCAGGTATCCCGCCGAGGTGTAGCGGCCCAGGAGGAAGCTGCTCCGGGCCAGGATGCTCCGGGCTTCTTGCAGGGATCGGGGGGTTCCTGTTTGAGGGTGTTCCTGGGGGTAGGCGAAGTAGTCCGGATCCGCCTTGAAGGCCAGAAGCGGCCCGTCCGAGGAAAGATGCTCTTTGAACGGGGAAACGGAGTGACGGGGAATCCGGAAGAGGCAGCCGCCCCGGAGGCGAATCGGGCGCGGCACATGGTTCCTGCGAGAGGAGAAAGCGCGGTTGCTCTGCAGGTGCTCCAGCCAGGCCGCCTCCTGGGCCAGGCGCTCTTCGCACCCGGATCCCGAGCCGTGCTTGAGCACGATCAGGCCCCGATCCTGAGTGTCGCGCAGGACCAGACTCCGTCCCGCCCGGAAACTGGATCGGGGTTTGATACCGGCTGCTGCCGCGAGCTCCTCCGGATCCGCGTTTTGGACTGAGACCGTTTCCGGCGAAGGGGACTTGGGCTGGGGAACAGACGGGGATAAGCCGCCCAGGGCCCTGGCTGCTGCCATGCAGCGGTCTCCCAGGGTCTGCAGGGAAAAGCGCTGCAGCACGCCATGGGCGTGCAATCGCAGATCCGGATCGGGGGCGCTTTGCGCCAGATAGGCCAGTGTCTCGGCGCAGCCGCGGTAGAGGATATGGCCGCAGCGCTGTTTGCTGTGGCTCTTGTCCCGCAGGATCGCCTCCAGCTTTTCCAGTGCCTCGGGCCCGTTCTGTTCAGGTGCGGATCGGACCTTACTGGAAAGCTCCTGAACCGCCATGTAACTCGCTTCCATGTCCACGGCTCGCCTATCCTCCTCCATTTACAGAACACCGCCCGGTTCCTTGTCGGGAACCGGGCGGTGTCAAGGGCGCGATTGCGGACCGCCGGAGCGGGTCCGGCGGCCCACTTTTTTATATGAAAATGTGGCTAACCTATTGAATTATAAAGGAATTGTCCGCGAGGCGAAGGCGGATGGAGCGCTTCGCTGGGTTTCATAATACACCTTGGCTTTGTTGGTACCGCCTGAGGTGTAATTGATTCCCTCCAGTCATCATCATTCACACCATTTGAATCCTGCTTCACCGGAAGTGATCCGGGAATGTCGATGAGGTGTTGCGTATCCCATCATGGGAAACCCGGGATGAAACCTGCGCTTCAGCGTCCACCCGCCTTCGCCTCGCGACATTTTCATGCTTGGTTGCGCCTATATCTGCGCAGGCACGGGTGTATTGGGCCATTATCTGGAGCTGGTCTGACGAACCTTGTCCTCGATGTGTCGGGCCAGGTTTTCGGCGGTGCTCACGATCTCGCGGTATTTTTCGTGTCCGGGAACGTGCTGCACTTTGACCGGATCCAGGGGCTGCTGCGCGCCTATTTCATCCAGCCAGCGGCTGATGATGCCCGGGCTCTCTCCGCTCCAGCCGTAGGAGCCAAAAGCCAGCCCCAGCTTGTTCTTGGGCCGGAGCCCCTGCATATAGGTCAGCATGTCCGCGACCAGGGGCATCACGTTGTTGTTGTGAGTGGGCGAGCCGACCACGACAGCGGCGGCGTTCCAGACCTGGGCCATGACGTCGGAGTGGTGCCAGCTCTTGAGGTGATAGAGCTTGACGCTGATCCCCTGGGCGGTGAGCCCGGAGGCCAGCGCTTCGGCGATTTTTTCCGTGCTTTCCCACATGGTGTCGTAGAAGACAACCGCCTTCTTTTCCGGCTTCTGGGCGGCGAACTCCTGATAGGCGGCGATTGCGTCCCCTACGTGCTGGTGGAGGATCAGCCCGTGGTCCGGGGCGATCATCTCGATATCCCAGCCCAGGGACTGGATCGCTTCCAGGGCCTTGGGCACCCTGGCCGAGTAGGGCAGGATGATGTTGGCGAAATAGTGGGCCATTTCCTTCTTCAGCTCGGGCCAGGAAATCCAGTCGTCGAAGCGTTCGCTGCTGGCGATGTTCTGGCCGAAGGCGTCCTGGGAGATCAGGAGCTTCTCCTCGGGAATGAAGGAGACCATGCTGTCCGGCCAGTGCAGCATCCGCGTCTCCGCGAACTGCACGCTCCGTTTGCCCAGGCTGATCGTCTGGCCGTTCTCCACGACCTCCAGGGGCCAATCCTGGCTGGAGAACCTGCCGCGGATGAACTTGTCCCCCACTCTGGAGGAATAGATTTTCCGCGGACGAGTCCGGTCCACCACGTAGGGCAGGCTGCCGGCGTGGTCGGGCTCCGCGTGGTTGACCACGATCTGGTCGATTTTTTCGGGTTCCACCACCTGGGCGACCTGGCACATGAACTCTTCCCTGTACTTCCAGGATACGGTGTCGAAGAGGGTGATCGTGTCGTCCAGAACGAGATAGGCGTTATAGGTGGTGCCCTGATAGGTCTGGGAGTAGCCGTGGAAATTGCGCAAATTCCAGTCCACAACGCCGACCCACCAGATTCCGGGCTTGATTTCCTGGGGACCCATCGTCGCCTCCTTGCGTTTGCCTGTTCATGCTTGGATTTTTCCCTCGAATCAGAGAGCGTTGAGCCCGAAGGCTGCGGGATCTACCAGTTCTCGCCCAGGAGCTCGAAGTGGGCCCTGGGATGGGCGCAGGCAGGGCATTCCTCCGGTGCCTCGGTCCCGGAGTGGATGTAGCCGCAGTTCCGGCAGCGCCAGGTGACCTCCCCGGAACGGCGGAAAACCTTGTCCTGTTCGATGTTGTTGGCCAGATCGAGATAGCGCTTTTCGTGGAAGCGTTCGGCCACGGCGATGTTCTCGAAGACCTCCGCGATTTCGTGGAACCCTTCCTCGCGTGCGGATTGGGCAAAGCCGGGGTACATCTGGCTGTGCTCATAATTTTCTCCGCCAGCGGCCTCCTTGAGGTTGGCCAGGGTGGAGTCGATGATTCCCGCGGGAAAGGAGGCGGTTACCTCGGCGGTTCCGCCCTCGAGGAACTTGAACAGCCGCTTGGCGTGTTCCTTTTCCTGCTCCGCCGTTTCCTCGAAGATGGCGGAGATTTGCTCATAGCCGTCCTTCTTGGCCTGCTTGGCGAAGTAGGCGTAGCGGTTCCGGGCCTGGGATTCGCCGGCGAATGCGGTCAGAAGATTCTGTTCCGTCGTGGTTCCCTTGATCGAGCTCATGGTCTGCTTTCTCCTTTCAACTGGCAGTTTGTTCCGCTGGTGTTCGCACTGTGATCGCAATTTCCTGGAATGAGATTTTCTGGAGTCCCGGAGAACAGCTGGGGCATTCCGTTGGCTTTCGGCATCATGGAGGAGGTGTTTTCCGGCTGTGGGGCAATCCCGGCTTCCCAGGGCCTATTTCCCAAAAAAAGCACAGGCCAAGACGCAGAATCCCCTTCCGGATGATTCTATCCACACCGGAAACGATTGCAAAGGAATATAAAGCGAGGGTATCAGGAGGCGCAATCCGGACAAAGCCCGTGGAATATCAGGCTGTAGTCGGTAATGGTGAAATCG
Source organism: uncultured Desulfohalobiaceae bacterium (assembly GCA_964395575.1). GTDB lineage: Bacteria > Desulfobacterota > Desulfovibrionia > Desulfovibrionales > Desulfothermaceae > JAIPDU01. The sequence continues at coordinate 11,156 of CAYNCR010000010.1, read as the reverse complement.
GTCTCCAGCTCCTTCATGACGAAGGATATATCCGGGCAGTTGAATATGTCCGCGATGCTGCCGCACTGAGTGCAGTGGATATGGTAGTGGAAATCGGGATTGCCGTCGAACCGCATCTGGCTTTCCGCGACGTGGAGCTTCTGGATAATGCCCTGATGATAGAGGATGTCCAGATTGCGGTAGATAGTCCCCAGGCTGATCTTGGGCATTTTCTTGCGTACGCGTTCGTAGAGGTCGTCAGCCGTGGGGTGGGTGTCCATCTCGTGCAACACCTCGAGGATGGCCTTGCGTTGCGGTGTGAACCGCAGATTGGTTTGGGCCACAGGGATTCTCCATGGATTTTTTATTGATAACTACTCTTAATAGAGAATTACACCTTAAATGGGTCAGCCTGTCAAGAACTTATCAGGAGCCAGCTCAACAGGTGATCCTGCTCGGCCATTTTTCGTTTTTTGGTAACTATTCAGCTCTTCTCTGATCATTGGAAGCCGACACGGGGTATTTTGAATCATTTCAGCGGAGTCTCTGCCAGATTTTCTTCGTCCGGCACTCACTTTTCCAGAAGCATAGAGAATTTGGGCAAGCGTAAAAAAATGTGAGTGCCGGACGTCAGAAAATCCAGAGTCGGAGCTGCATGAAACAAAATGCCCCGTGTCGGCTCACGGTTCGGCAAAGTGGTGAATAGTTACGTTTTTTGAGGAAAAAAGAACCTCCTCTCATTTCTCGGGGAAGACGTGCTAGGTATTGAGGGGATGGATATCTGTGATGAGGCTGTCCCCGGAGTCGCCATAGAGGAAGAGGCGGGTATTCGACTCCTGGGAAATCCTTTCCCGGAGAAGCTGGAAGTGTTCCGTATATCCGAAGGCATGCATGGGGATGAAGACGTCGGGACGGACGTGGTCCACGAAGCGGGGCGCCCCGGACAGGTTATCCAGCCTGGGGTCGGCGTTGGAGAAGGCCAGATGCACGTCTCGGTGCTTGAGCTCCTGGAGCGCTTGCCCAAAGAATATCGAGGCGGCCCTGCGAGCGGCGCGCGGGAGCCCGGGCCACTGCCAGTCCGCCAAATCTCCGCCGAAGTAGAGGGTAAGGCCCTGTTTGCGCAGGAGAAAGGCGACCCCCAGGTCGTTGCTTGCGAGGGCTGAAAGGCTCATGTCTCCGATTTCACGGGTCGAGCCGGGCTCGAGGATCACGCTCCCTCGGGGTATGCGGTCCCCGAATAGATCGGCCACGTCCTGGGCGACGAAAAAGCGAGTCTCGGCAGCTCCCCGGACCAGTTCCAGAATATCCGGGGCGAAGTGATCTCTGTGGCTGTGGGAGGCGAAGACATCCACCCTGGAGCCGGAAATCTGCTCCTTGAGCCGGTCTTGAGCAGCCGGGTCGCGGTATTCCGGCCCGGGGCAGTCGAAGAGGAGGAGTCGGTCCGCAAACCGCAGACAGAAACAGTTGTGGTGGATGGAGGTGATGTGGACCCGCATGGGCGCTCTAGGGGTTATTTTCGTTCCCCGTTCTTCCGACGTCCGACATCCGACATCCGATCTCCGACAACCGACAACCGACTCACCGACTCACTGACTCACCGACTGCTTGTCCCGCTCATCCTTGAAGAGCTTGTAGTCCACGGAGTCGACAAGGGCCTGCCAGCTCGCCTCGATGATGTTGTAGGACACGCCCACGGTGATCCAGCGCCCGTGCTGATCCCCGGACTCGATGAAGACCCGGACCCGGGAGGCCGTCCCTTCGGGGGCCTCGCGGCTGGGAGAGAGAACGCGCACCTTGAAGTCCAATAGATCCATCTGCTGGATGTTGGTGTAGAACTTCTCCAGCCCCTTGCGCAGGGCGTTGTCCAGGGCGTTCACCGGACCCTTGCCGGTTGCCGCGGTGTGCTCGGTCTCCCCGCCCACCTGGATCATGACCGTGGCCTCGGAGAAGGGGTCCTCGTTCTCCTTGTTCTTGGCATCCATGGCGCGAAAGCCGAGCAGGGTGTAGTTGCGCCGCATGCGGCCCAGGGCCCGGTGCAGGAGCAGCTCGAAGGAGGCCTCGGCCACGGAGAAATCGTATCCCATGCTCTCCAGATCCTTGATCTGGTTCAGCATGTCCAGGACGAAGGGGTCGTCCTTTTCCAGGTGGATTCCGTACTGCTTGGCCTTGAACAGGATGTTGCTCTTGCCGGAGAGGTCCGAGAGCAGAACACGCTGTCGATTCCCCACCTTTTCCGGCTCGATGTGTTCGTAGGTCTGGGAGTCCTTGAGCACGGCGCTCACGTGCACGCCCCCCTTGTGGGCAAAGGCGGCGCTGCCCACGAAGGGCTGTCTGGAAAAGGGCCTCAGATTGGCCACCTCGGAGACGAAGTGCGAGGTGTTCGTGAGTTGGCTGAGCCGCCCCTCGGGCAGACAGCTGTACCCCTTCTTGAGCTCGAGGCTGGGGATGATGGAGCAGAGATTGGCGTTGCCGCAGCGCTCTCCGAAGCCGTTGATCGTGCCCTGCACGTGCCGCATGCCGGCTTCAACAGCGGCCAGGGAATTGGCCACCGCCAGCTCCGAGTCGTTGTGGGCGTGTATCCCCAGCTGGACACCGGGAAGCTCTCTGGCAACGCAGTCCACGATCTCCCTCAGCTCCGAAGTGATCGTTCCGCCGTTGGTATCGCAGAGGATGAGCGTATCCGCGCCCGCCTCGTTGGCCTTCTTGAGACAGGCCAGGGCGAAGTCCCTGTTTGCCTTGAATCCGTCGAAGAAGTGCTCCGCGTCGAAGAAGAGCGTCGGCGTATGCTCCCTGAGATGGGCCAGCGAATCGTGGATGATGCGCAGATTGTGCTCCAGGTTCGTCTTCAGGGCCTGGTGAACGTGGACCTCCCACGTCTTGCCGAAGATGGTGAGGGCGTCCGCGCCGCACTGGCGGAGAGTGGTGAGGCCGCTGTCATTTTCCGGGGACGTTCTGGGGCTGTGGGTGCTGCCGAAGGCGGTGACCCGGGCGTGGTCGAGCTGGTAGTGCTTCATCTCCCGGAAGAATTGCTCGTCCGTGGGATTGGATGCGGGCCAGCCCGCCTCGAGGTAGTCCACGCCCAGCTCGTCCAGCTTCTTGGCCACGCGGATCTTGTCCTCGTAGGAGAAGTGGACGTCCTCGCCCTGCGTCCCGTCCCGGAGCGTGGTGTCGTAGATAACGATCTTTTCCGTCATGCCTAGGCGTCCTCCACGGGCTCGATCTGGCTTTCGTCCAGGCCGAAGGCCTCGTGCAGGATACGCACCGCGAGCTCGGCGTATTTCTCCTCCACCAGACAGGAGATCTTGATCTCCGAGGTGCTGATGATGAGGATATTGATTCCCTCGCCCTGGAGGGCCTTGAAGGCGATGGCCGCCACGCCGGAGTGGCTGCGCATCCCCACGCCGATAACGGATATCTTGGCCACTCCGGGATCGTGCAGGATCTCCCTGGCTCCGATATCATCCTTGATATTCTGGATGATCTCCAGGGCCCGGGTCAGATTGCTCCGGTTCACGGTGAAGGTGAGGTCGGTGCGCCCCTCGCGGCTGGGGTTCTGCACGATCATGTCGATGATGATCCCCTGTGAGGCTAGCGGCTCGAAGACTCTGGCCGCGATACCGGGCTCGTCGAAGACATCCACGAGCGTGATCCGGGCCTGATCCTTGTCGTAGGCGATTCCGGAAACCATGACCGATTCCATTGCTTCGTCCTCCTGGACTAATAGAGTTCCTGGCTCGTCGTTGAAAGTGGAGCGCACATGGAGGGTGACTCCGTATTTCTTGGCGAATTCCACGGAGCGGATCTGCAGGACCTTGGCCCCCATGCTGGCCATCTCCAGCATCTCGTCGTAGGTGATGCGCTCCAGCTTCCGGGCCTGGGGACAGATGCCCGGGTCCGTGGTATAGACCCCGTCAACGTCCGTGGAGATCTCGCAGAACGAGGCGTCCAGGGCGGCCGTCAGGGCAACGGCGCTCGTGTCCGATCCGCCGCGCCCGAGGGTGGTCAGGCTGTGCTGGAAGTCGCAGCCCTGGAACCCCGCCACGACCAGGACGTCGTTGTCCCGAAGATAATTGTGGAGATTGTTCGCGTCGATATCCAGTATGCGCGCTTTCCCGTAGGAGCGGTCCGTGTGCATGGGGATCTGGAATCCCAGAAGCGAACGGGCCCGGATCCCGCTGTCCAAAAGCATCATGGTGAACAGGGAGACCGAGGTCTGCTCCCCTGTGGCAAGCAACACGTCCATCTCGGCGGGATCGGGCTTGTCCGAGAAACTGTGGGCCAGATTGAGGAGGCGGTCCGTTTCTCCGGACATCGCGGAGAGCACCACCACGACCTTGTATCCTTCCCGCAGCCTCTGCGTCACCTGTTCCCTGACCCGTTGCATGCACTCGTAATTCGCAACAGAGCTGCCGCCGAACTTTTGCACCACGATCGCCATATTCCCGGTCCTTCCTTGCCTGGATAGAGGTCCGCACTACAAATCCTGTATCCTGTCGCACCGGCCGCTGCCGGTGACTTCCGCTATTCGGCCCTCGTCCCGGAAGGCCAGTCTGACCCGGATGTGGTCCTCGGGCCAGTACCCCCGCGGCAGATGCTCGCTCCATTCCACCAGGAGGAGGTGGTCTGCCGCGACCATGTATTCGAAAAGGCTCTCTTCCAGAGTCGCGTCCTGCAATCGGTAGAGATCAAAGTGGGCCACCGGGGGGTGTGTAGGATAGACGTTGACAATAGTGAAACTGGGGCTGCTCACCTCGGCCTTTTCCGATCCGGACAGGGCCCGTACCATGGCCTGGATCAGCGTGGTTTTGCCGGCGCCGAGCTCTCCCTGGAAGAAGACCGGACAGAGCCCGGAACCCGTGCAGAGCCGCACCAGCCTCTCGCCGAATCGCTCCGTGTCCTTGGGGCTCTCCAGGTGCTCGCGCATGGCCTTCTCCGTCCTCGTTCCCGGTTCCCCGTTCTCCGTTCAGGGTTCTTCGTTCGTTGTTCGGAGAGAGGTAGGGGTGCATCAGCGTTTCGCTGAAGCGCCTTCCGTCCTCTGGTCTTCCGACATCCGACGTCCGACATCTGACGTCCGGCTTCCGTTCTCCGTTCAGCGTTCAGGGTTGAAGAGCGGGAAGAGGTGCAATCAAGCCGTGAACGAGTGAATCCTTCTTCCGTCGAGTCACCGGGAATAATACCGTAAAAAACGTGTTGAACCTTCGGAAAGACCACTCCACGGGCCTAAAATTCTATACAGTGGTTTGCTGATACTTTGCGTATCCTGATTCGCGATGCGAGGTCTATTCGCAACCACACCCCGGAACCCTGAACCCTGAACCCTGAACGGGGAACCCTGAACGGGGAACCGAAACCCTGAAAAGGGTTTCTACTTGGTCAACGTCTTCAGCACGTCCTCCTTGCCGATGACTCCCACCAGCTTGCCCTCCTCCACAACAGGGAGGGTGTGGTAGTTCTTGGTCACCATGATCTCCGCCATGTCCTCCAGCTCCGTGTCCGGGGCAACGCTTACCGGATCCTGGGTCATGGCTTCGCTGACCTTGGTTGCGGCCATCTTCTGCACTTCCTTCTCCATGTTGGACATGGAGGTGAGGGGAATGATCCCGTCGAGCAGGGTAAAGATGCTGGGCAAGGGAAGATTTTTCTGCTGGGTGATGATGTCGCTCTGGCAGATGATGCCCACGAGCTTGTTCTCCTCGTCCACTACCGGCATGCCGTTGACGTGATACTGCAGAAGGAGATCCGCCGCCTGGGAGATAGACGTGTCCGGGGTGACGGTGAGCACGTTCTTGGCCATGAGGTCTTTTGCTTGTGTCATAGGGCTCGCTGCAAGTTAGAGGTTGATGCTTCTGGGAAGCTCGTACGCGATATCACGGGCCAGATTCCCCCGCAGGGGGAAGTCGCTGCTCAGGGATACTCCGGCTCTGCCGTGCCAGTAAACGCCCAGGCAGGCCGCTTCCAGAGAGGGAACCCTTCTGGCGATGAGACTGCCGATGACTCCGGCCAGAACGTCCCCGGAACCTCCCACTGCCAGGTTGGAGCTGGCGAAGGGAGAAAGGCGGTCCGGAGCCTCGGGATGGCTCACCACGCTGCCGGCGCCCTTGAGGACTACGCTGCAGCCGGTTTCCGTCGCTGCGGCCCGGGCGGATCCGATCCGGTCCAGCTGGACCTCTTCCGTGGTGGTCTGCCGCAGTCTGGCCATTTCTCCGGGATGCGGCGTGAGGACGTCGTCCCGGCTCAGGTTGGTCATGAGGCTGCGGTCCTGGGACAGGGCGAAGAGGGCGTCCGCGTCGAAGACCGTGGGCAGGCACGTCTGCCGCAGATAGGTTCGCACAAAGTCGATGGCCCCTTTGTCCCGCCCCAGGCCGGGGCCCAGGACAACCGTGTCAAAGCGGGTGAGCTCCTTTTTCAGCCCGGAGAAGGATTCCTCGGACCAGGATTCCGCGGGCTGGAGCGGAATGGACATGAGCTCGGGCCAGCCCTGTTTCACCTGACTGCAGATATCCGCCGGAGAGGCGATGGTGACCAGCCCGGCTCCGGCATGCAGGGCCCCGAGCCCGGCCAGGGCCGGAGCTCCGGTCATGCCGGCGGATCCACCGATAATCAGGACGTGTCCCGCCTTGCCCTTGTGCATGGTCGGATCCTGGCGCGGAAAATGGCGGATCACTCCATCGTCCAGGGCGAACAGGGAGGGGGGATTGTTCTCCCTGATCCACGCGGGGATGCCTATGGGAGCCACATGCAGGCTGCCGGTCCGTTCCATCCCCTCTGTGCTGAAGAGCCCGCTCTTGCAGGCCTGGAAAGTGACGGTGCAGTCAGGGCGCACCGCGTCGCCGCCGATGCGGCCGGTCTCTCCGCTCATCCCGGAGGGAACGTCCAGGGAAAGCACGAAGGCTCTTTGGCCCAGGTGATTGATCCAGCGGATCCAGGCCAGATAGTCCTTGCGCAGCTCTCCGGAAAAGCCTGTTCCCAAGAGGCCGTCCACGACGATATCCGGATGGGGAATGTCGTCCGGATTCTCCTGGCCCAGACGCTGCATGCCCACTCCGCAGTCCCGGCAAAGCCTGGCGTGATACAGGGTTTCCCCGCTGTATTCCTCGATCTTTCGCTTGTGCAGCACGAGGCATTGCGCACCCCGATCCGAGGCGTGCCGGGCCAGGGCGAAGGCGTCCCCGCCGTTATTGCCCGATCCGGCGAAAAAGAGGACAAAGGCGCCGGAGAGCTCGGGGCCCTCGGAACAAAGGACCCGCAGCGCCTCCCTGCTGGCGTTCTCCATGAGGATCTCGCCCATGATTCCGGCCTCGCGGATGGCGAGATCGTCCCAGTGGGCCATTTCTTTGGGAGTGGGCAAGGGAGTGTCCATAGGGGCTCCAGCTGGCGAATCTAGCTTTCCAGCACAACCATGGCCACAGCCAGGTGCCGTTCATGGCTCAGGCTCAGGTGGCTTGCGCGAAGGCCAAGGCGGTCTGCCGCCTGGCTTGCGCCGCGGCTCAGGACAAGCTCGGGCTTGCCGGACTCCCGGCTTCGGACCGCGATGTCCTGTTGTCCGATGCCGCGCGTGAATCCTGTGCCCAGGGCCTTGACGCAGGCCTCCTTGGCAGCGAGCCGGGAGCCGAGGAGCTCTACCGTGATGCGTTGGGCTTGATCTCGTTCCGAAGGGGCAAGGACGCGGCGAGCAAAGCGCATTCCGTAACGATCCCAGATGCGCCGCACACGGCGGAGGTCCACAATATCCACGCCTGTTCCGATGATCATAGAAATAGGAGGAAAAGATAAAATAATCCCTGAACAGGGCAGGTTTTGTCAAGGAAAAGATGGGAGAGCGACGGGCCTGTTTTGTTCTCGGTTCAAGAGGAGGAATATGGACAGGATTCACGGGATGAACATCATCCCTCGGAAAACGAGACGACGATATGCTCCTCATGCCGCCAATCCTGTCCACTTCCTCTTTTTTCTTCTTTCTTACGCCGCGCCTTCGCTTCGCAGCGCGAGCTGTTCTTGAGATTATCGTTCCCACGCTCTGCGTGGGAACGTGCTCCAACCGCTCCCGCGGTCATTCTGGACGCGGAGCGTTCCTGACATGTCCCCACGCAGAGCGTGGGGACAATAAAAAGTTCAAAAGAGGGGAAGACAGTGCTCATGCTGTGGTCAAGTCGGAACACATGGGGGCTAAGGAGACAGAGGGAACCGACGATTCACGCTGGACAAGTCAGGAGACTTTGTGTCTTTCCACGTCCTCTGCAAGCCAAGCCTTTATGAGGGATTGATAGGGCATATCCCTTTTGTTGGCTTCCATTTTAATTCGCTCAAGAAGGGTTTCGGGGAGACGGAGCGAAATAGTCTTGGTAGAGGGCTTGAGGTTAGGGAGCGACACTTGTTGAGCCTGATTCCAGTCCAGATACTCGGTGGAATCATTAAATTCCCAAAATTCCCTCTCTTCAGCCTCGGAATGAAATTCAGGTATGGTCTTGTTTTGTCTGCTCATAAATTTGCCTCTCCTTGCGGTGCATGTCCCGGGCCGAGATGACCCGGATCAATCTTCCGTCTGCGCGGAGCGTGAAGGTTATGTGGAGTAAACGGCCTTGG
>CAYNCR010000010.1:0-2494 GCA_964395575.1 uncultured Desulfohalobiaceae bacterium | reverse complement strand
GATCAATCTTCCGTCTGCGCGGAGCGTGAAGGTTATGTGGAGTAAACGGCCTTGGTCCGTCGTGCCAAGTGCATGGTATCGAACCTCGTCTCGGCTATGCTTAGCATCGGACAGAAGGAGCAATGGCTGATTGAAGAAGATTTGTTCGGCTTCCGCTTGGCTGACCCCATGCTTGTCATCACTCTTTCGAGCATTGCCTGCGTCCCAGTCGAAGCCGGTAATCTGGCTCCAGTTAATCATCTTTTGTATATTGCCAAAATATACAGATGAAGTAAAGACCTGATCCACAAACCTCTATTCGGATGGAAACAAGCCATCAATCCGGATTATGAAATAACTCCCCCGGTTTGACGCCGGGTCGCGATATGGCTATACTTTGAGTATACATTCTTGTGTTCAGGGGGTGAGATCATGGCCATAAAAAAAATTCAGAAATGGGGAAACAGTCAAGGGATTCGTCTACCCAGTCGGGTGCTGCAAGAGGTTTGTTTGAAATCAGGGGATGAAGTGGATATCAGTGTTCAGGACGGAGTTATTGTTGTTGCGCCGTACCGGAGCACCAGAGACAAATACCGCCTCGAGGATCTTGTGGAACGGATTCCGGAGGACTACAGGGAAGGCGAGATCGATTGGGGGCCTCCGTCTGGCAGGGAGGTTTGGTAGATGGTGGTTTTCATCCCTTGCCAGGGGGATTTTGTCAGCCTCTCTTTCGACCCACAGTCCGGTCATGAGCAAAAAGGCCGACGCCCCGCCTTGGTGGTGAGCAAGACCTTATTTAACCAAAAAACCGGTTTGGCCATTGTTTGCCCTGTGACAAATACACAGCGCGGTTTTCCCTTTCATGTGGCCCTGCCCAAGGAGAGCGATCTGACAGGCGTGGTGATGGTGGAGCAAGTCAAATCGGTCGACTATCTGTCACGCGAAGCAAAACGGATTGAGACGGCTTCCAGCGAGCTTTTGGCGGAAGTTCTGGCTATTCTGGACGCCTGCCTGTATTGAGTCGCCCTCCTCGACACTGGCCGCCTTTGGCGGCGGAAATCCGTTCCTATCCCCTCAATCCTGTCCACCTCTTTCTTCAGTCCGGAAAACGGCTCACAATGTCCTGCATCTGCCGCACCGCCTTTTCCATTCCCACAAGCGCGGCCCTGGCCACGATGCTGTGGCCGATGGAGTATTCCTTGATTCCAGGTGTCGCGGCAAAGACTGTGACGTTGGTGTAGTCCAGCCCGTGCCCGAGGTTGATGGCAAGACCCGCTTCCTGGCCCATCTGGATGCAGGTCCGCAGGCGGTCCAGCTCCCGTGCGCGGGTGTCGGGATCTTCCGCCTCCGCATACGCCCCTGTGTGCAGCTCAACGTATTCCGTGCCGATGTCCTGGGCGGCCCTGATCTGGTCCGGATCCGGATCGATGAACAGGCTCGTTTTGATGCCCTCCTGGCTGAAGTCCGCAAGGAAATCCTGCAGCTCTTGCTCCCGGTCCATCAGATCCAGGCCGCCCTCGGTGGTCAGCTCCTGGCGCTTTTCCGGGACCAGGCAGATCATGTCCGGCCGCTGCTGGAGCGCGATATCGCGCATTTCCCGGGTGGCGGCCATCTCCAGATGCAGGCCCGTGCCCACGGTTTTTCGCAGGAGCTCCACATCCCGGTCCGTGATATGGCGCCGGTCCTCGCGCAGATGGACGATGATGCCGCTCGCTCCCCCCAGCTCGGCGAGGAAGGAGGCGTGAACCGGGTCCGGCTCGTGGGTCAGTCTGGCCTGGCGCAGGGTTGCTATGTGATCCACGTTGACGCACAGCTTGGGCATTTTGTTCCTCCGGGGTGTTGATCGTTGCTATTGCCGGGGCTGACAAGATCTCCAGGATAGATCCGATATTCCCCAAAGTGTCGAAAACAGGTCCAGTCGGAGTCATTCCTTTCGCTGACAACATTGAGAGGCCGGATTCATCCGAGCTCCTGTTCCACTTTCTTCCGAAGGCAGATAATGTCATCCGCCCGTCGGAGCACGAAGAGCTCGTATTCGGCCTGTCGATCCGCATCGCTGGTGTAGAGGAGCTCCCCTCGGATGATATCCAGAGCCAGGAAGGGATCCGCCCGGGGGAGGAATACGAGGTCCACGCGCGGGACATCCAGAAGATCCTCCAGCTCCGCGGTGAGATCCGCCGTTTTCTCCGGGAGCCAGATCCCTTCGCTCTCTGGGAGGACCCCGAAGTCAGCGTCGGATTCCGGCCGCGTTTCCTCCACGGCCTCGTTCCGGGCCAGAGCGGCGATTTCCGCAGCCCGGCTGCCGAAGACATACAGATCCGCGATGCCGTATTTCCGGCAGATGCGGGCGAGCTCGCCTTTGAGATCCGTCATGGGTCAATTCGATATCCTGTTGCTTCGAGCTATTCTGAGGGCTCTGCTGATCCTGCGGATTTCCGAGCCACGTCAATCAGGGAGCGCAGGGCTTGGTTAACGGATTCCTCTGTGGGGAAAACTTTTGCCACATCCGGGCTGA
>CAYNCR010000009.1:0-24215 GCA_964395575.1 uncultured Desulfohalobiaceae bacterium | reverse complement strand
CTGGCCATTGTGGATGCTTATGATGCTATGACCAGAGAGCGGCCCTACCGCAAGGCCATGAGCCAGAAGGAGGCCATCGCGGAACTACGTCGCTGCGCCGGGACCCAGTTCGATCCGTATCTGGTGGAGAAGTTCATTCAGGCTTTGCAAGAGATTGATTCAGAGTGAGTGATTCTTACGGCTATTCCCGACAGTAGTCTCTCAGCAATTCTGAAAGTACTACCAAAACAAAGATTGAATCCGAGACAGCAACTCACTTTTGCAACGTCTAGGCGATATCATTCTGTGAGTCCCCCCCTAATAGATTCGTTATTCCTTTGTAGGAGATCCGGTATTTTCCAGTTCCAATAAAAACAAGGTAATGACAATATGGTCAACAATCAACAGTTGCTTTCCAATGTGCAAAACATCGCCATAGTTGGGGCCAAGGACCAGCCGGACCAGCCAGTGCACCAAGTTGGCCAATACCTGATTCAGGCCGAGTTCACCGTCTTCCCTGTACATCCCCAAAGGCAAAATGTCTGGGACCTGCCCACCTACCAGAGCCTTTTGGACATCCCGGAACGCATCGATTTGGTCGACCTCTTCCGTTCCTCGGAGTTCTGTGTTCAGCATGCCAGGGAAGTCCTGCAGCTGGACCGCTTGCCTCTGGCCTTCTGGATGCAACAGGGAGTGAGCAGCCCCGAGGCCAGGGATTTACTGCAGCCATATGGCATTCAGGTTATAGAAGATTCCTGCATAAAGCTCATACACCAGGGTCGAGCTGATCGAGGCTCATCTCAATAGTCTGAGAGACAACTGAAAACGATGCCGCGGCCGCAGAGCTCGCAAGCGGTCCGTTGTGACCGAGGGCTGTTGCGGGGCGTCTCCGCCGCAGATTCCACATTTGGGCATACCCTCTACCTCCTTGCTTGACTTGGGTTCGCCGCTCATGCGGCAATCAGGGACCACAACATCTTCCCCATTCTAACAAAACCCCCCTTGGATGTGGTAGCGTTTGCTACAAAACCACCCCATTTTTTTTGTTATCCTGAAGTCGCTTCGGAATGGAAGGTCCCTTTCACGTAAACATTCACGAACAACCCTTATAACTCGCCCGCAAGAGGGAGAGGGAAATCCGGACACCAAACCCTGTTCCCGGAAACGATGGCCAGTGTCAACCAAACAAGAGAGGCTGTATGAGCTTTATTGCAACAATTGCCCCGGACCAGGCCAAGGGGGAGCTATCCAATGTCTATGGGCAGATCCACGAGGCCTTCGGGATGGTTCCCGCCATTTTCCAGTCCATGTCCCTGCGGCCGGATCTGCTCCAGCCGCTCTCCCTGTTCGTCAAGCGGCTCATGCTCGAGGAGCACGCCCTTTCCAGGGCGACGAAGGAGCTTCTGGCCGCGTACGTCTCCAAGCTGAATGCCTGTGCCTATTGAATTGATGCCCACGGGGCCATGGTCATGGCCCAGGGATTCACCGCTGACCAGGTCCAATCCATCCTGGACGATGTGCGCTCGAGCAAGCTCATTGATGAAACCGCAAGGGCCTTGCTTGTCTTTTCGGAAAAGATGACCCGGGAACCTGCGAAAATCACTCCCGAGGAGGTAGAGGAGCTCCGCAGCACGGGGCTTTCCGACGCCGCGATCCTAGAGGGCGTCCACGTAATCTCCTTTTTCAATTACCTGGACAGGATGGCGGATACCCTGGGTACGCCCGTGGAGAATTTCCAGCAGATGATGATGGAGGGCTGAGCCGGACATTGAGCACGCGTGAGCTGCAAAAATCCGGAGTGCTGTTCGTAAGCTAGGACGGAAATGGTAAGACGGTTCGTTGTGACAACCGAAAATTGACCACCCCCTGGGGTTAGCTCAGAAGGGGAATCCCGCCCCATTCCCGGGGGTGGGGCGGCGAAGCTCCCCGATCTCGCTTCTTGGGCTCGCGCATCGGCTCGGATTGTCGCTTCACAGCATGCCGGGGCGACCCCGCCATAAGGAGACAAAGCCATGAACTCCGATGAAATGAAGGCCCTGTCGGATCGCATTTACCAGGATCTCAGGTTGAAGACCCTCCCGGTTGCGGTATCCTTTCACGAAGAGGAACCTCAGTGGCCGGAGAAGACCCGCCGGCCCTCGCAGGCCCTGAACAAGAGGATCACCCTTTGTCAGGCCATGACCCTGGCCAGAACCTACCGCTGGACAGTCGGTCTCACGGCTGAAGACATTATTTGCGTCCCCGCCCTGATCGCTTTCGGCCATGCCGAACACAAAGACCCCCATCAGCTCCTGTGCAGCTTCTTCGCCCGGGTGGGCTGGTCCAAGGATGAAGACACCGCTGCCGGTGAAGTGTCCGGCATGTCCTTCATGCCCAAGGGCCGGGCTGACGCCATGGTCTTCTCCCCGCTAGCCAAGGGCGTGGTCGATCCGGACACCGTGGTCTTCTATGGCAATCCGGCCCAGATGATGCGCCTGGTGCACGCCTGGACCTACATGACCGGGCAGCAAATCCGAAGCGGCTTCTCGGGCAAGATCGAATGCCGCGAATACCTGGCGGCGCCGTATCTGTCCGACCAGGCCAACGTGGTTATCCCCGGCAACGGTGACCGAATCATGTCCGGGACCCAGGACGAGGAAATGATCTTTGCCGTACCCGGGGACAAGATCCAGTTGCTCGATACCGGACTGGAAAAGGCGGGTCGCTCTCTCGGGGCCAAGTATCCGGTTCCTTTCTACCAGAACTTTCAGCCCGAATTTCCTGAAATGTTCAAGGAGTTGGCGGAGGAGGCAGGGCTGGATATCGGCTGAGGGGACAAGGTCGGCAACCCTGTCGAACGCACGCGTTGCATTCCGAGCCTCATTCGCGAGCTCACCCTGGCACAACCAGGCAAGGAAAACGCCGCGAGGCGGATGACGGCTGTTCGCCGAGGCTCGGGGTTCATACCTGTTTGGGAGCCGAGAAAACGGGCACTGCAAGGCAGGTCCTTTTCTAGGCCGCTCCACGCGGACCGAAAAGGATGGTCAGGGCCCCGACAAGACAGATCCCCGCTCCGATCGTGTCCCACTTATCCGGCCGAAAGCCCTCCACAACCCACAGCCAGATGAGGGAGGAGAGGATGTAGATGCCCCCGTAGGCGGCGTAGGCGCGACCGGCGAAAGCGACATCGATGCGGGTCAGGGCGAAGGCGAACAGGGCCAGGCTCATCATACCCGGCACCAGCCAGAACGCGCTTCCGTTCATTCTCAGCCAGGCCCAGAAGGCGAAACAGCCCCCGATCTCGGCGAAGGCGGCCAAAACGTAGACAGGAATCGCACCGGCAAGGGATAGGCTCATATCTTCTCCGCAAAGTCAAAATTCCTCAGCTCCGAGAGGAGCATGGAGACAACCGTCAGCGGACGCTCATGATCCGCTTGCAGAACCATCGGTTTCGCAACGATCCGCTGAAGCCGCTCTCGAAGACGAAGCCCATGGCGGGCCTTGTTCGGTCTCCAGGGCGCCTGACCGGAACCACTCGATGCCCTCGAAGGAATCAGATCCGCACCCCGGTCCAGCGCAGGCAATAGGCCGCCGCTATCCCGGCAAGGAATCCGGCGGCCAGATTTGAGGCCAGGGTGATGCCCAGGATGAGCACGGCCACGAAAAGGTCCGAGCGCTCGGTGAGGTCCAGCACGGTCAGGGCCAGCTGGGCCCCGGCGAAAACCAGGAGCACGCCCAGAATGGCCAGGGGAAGGAGGTGGAGAACGGAGATGATGTCCCCGCCCAGAATCAGAGGCAGGACAATGAAGATGGACCCGATCATGAGGTTGGAACCGGCAGTGCGAGCGCCGAAGCGGTAGTGAGCAGCCAGTCCCCCGGCCCCGTGGCAGAGGGGCATTCCGCCCAGGACAAAGCTCAGGCCGTTGGCCAGGGCCATGCTCACGCAGGCCGCGCGATTGCTCACCCGGTTGGAGCGCTCCCCGAAGTACTGCCGGGACAGATCGGTATACGCGAGCACCGCGTTGCCCAGGGTCATGGGGATCTGGGGCAGGACCAGGGCGAAGAGGGCGAATGTGAAGTCCGCTCGGCCCGGGAAGCCGAAGGGCATGATCTCGGGCAGGTGGAGCCCGAGCCCCACGCCCGCCAGCTCGGTGTGCGCCCCCAGGAGGAGCCCCAGGAAGAGCCCGCCCAGGATGGTGGCCAGAGCCGCGGGGATCCTCTTGTTGTCCAGAAGCAGGAGCGTGACCAGGCCGCCGGCGACGCCGATGGCGATCCCGATGGGCACAGGTCCCAGGGACTGCAGGGCCAGATAGGGCTCCATCGCTCCCTTGAGCTCCTGGAAGGCGGATTTCCCCAGCATGAACTCGATCCCCCCGGCCATGAGCAGGGATCCGGTGGCGAGCTGCACCCCGCGGATCACCGGCTTGGGAGTGTACTTCTCCACCAGGGCGATGGCCCCTGTGGCGCCGATGAGCAGAAGGACCGCGCCCAGCAGCAGGCTGGAGGCCAGGATCTGGGAGGCGTCCATGGACGTGGCGACCGCATAGGCGCCGATGACCTTCATGGGCTGCACCGGGACGGTCACCCCGAAATAGAGCCCGGCCAGGACGTAGAACAGCCCCACACTCACGAAGAGCCCCACCGGATTCATGCCGTTGACCAGGATCATGGCCAGGGCGATGGGCAGCAGGGTGCCCAGGTCGCCCAGCGAGCCGGCGAACTCCAGGCGGTCGAAGCGAAAGCTCCGGGTCATGCACTTTCCTCCTTCTCGGTTCCTTTTCCTGGCGCTCAGCTGAAGGCCCTCAGAAAAAGGCCTGGTACAGGAGCCTGCCGCTCATTACGATGAGAACCCCCGCAAAAATCAGGCGCACCGTCCTCCCCTGCAGCCTTCTGGACATGATCCGCGACCCGGCCTGTGCTCCGGCAAAGGAGAAAACAGCAGCGAGCAGCACAAAGGACCAGTCAATGGCGCTTATGGAAGCATGGGTGGCGAAGCCTGTGAGCGAGGAAAAGCAAACGATGAAGGTGTTTGAGGCTGCCGCGATCCTGGTGGGCACCCTGAGCACATAGATAAGGAGGGGAACGATAAAGATCCCGCCGCCAATACCCACCAAACCGGCAATAAAGCCCACGACCAGACCGATGAGCGCGCTGCCGCAGACTTTTAATCCGGTGCTCGTGTATTCCTGGGTTGCCTCCCTGCGCGGCGCAATGATCATGCGCACAGCGCCGAAGAAAACAACCACCGCCAGGATGGCGATAAAGGATTCGGTGTCGATGCGGTGGGTGGCCAGGGCTCCCAGGGGAGCGCTCAGCCCCGCCGTGAGCAGGGGCAGGGCCACCGAATAGTCCACCATGCCCCTGCGCATGTAGACCCCCGCGGCAGAGGCTGCGGCCACGAGGTTCAAGAACAGCGAGGTGGAGGCGACCATGGCCTTGTCGAAACCCACAAGGGCAAAAAGCGGGGAATAGATCAATCCTCCGCCCAGCCCGAGCATGGTCAGGATCAGGGAGATCAGGAAGACACCGAGCAGCAGGGAGCCGGTGAAGAGCATGTATACTTCTTCCCCTCGAAAACGCTTTCAGGTCACGGGCCTTCCGTGGAAAAGGACGAGGCGATCCGCCACGGGGCCTGTCGGCCGGACCTGCCCCGCGGCGGTTTTTTCAGTCATGATCTTGGGCACAGGGATGCTCCGCTTCTTCCCCGTGACACTCCCTGATCTGCTCAGGGGTGCAGTTCTCCGGCCGATCCTTGAGTTTTTCCGGCTGCTGGCAGCAATCCTGGCACATAATCATTCCCTCCCTTTTGAGCCGTTTTTTTCGTGGATTCCCGAGGAGAGCTCCTCGTTCAAATCCCTGAGACCCGCCTCACGATCCGGGAGCTCGGTCACCTCTTGGCCCAGGCGCCTGAGCGCCTCCTCCCGGACCAGATAATGGGTCCAGTAGCCCCGCTTCTCGCCCACAACCAGTCCCGCCTTGCGCAGAACCTGCAAATGCTGGGACGCAGCCGCCTCGGTGATCCCCAGTGTCTGCGCGAGCGCTCCCACACAGAGGCTGTGGCGCAGCAACAGCTCGAGCATGCGCCAGCGTGTACCGTGGGCAAGGGCCTTGAGGGCGGCGATCCTCTCCTCCCGGTCCATAGCATTCCTATCCATTATCGTTTTATTAATAATGTCATCCTTTTTCAGTTAAGTCAAGACTTAATTAAATGCCTGCTTGTATCCATTATTGCTGCAGACAAGCTGTCGTACACCATCTATCCGGCAAAGGCAGATCCTTCAGGCAAGTGGCCCAGAAAAGAGATAGCTCGTTGATCTTGCCCTGAGGGCGTTCAACAAAGAATCCTTCAAAGCGGGGCATTCAGAGGCAGGGAACAAAGACGGCAAGCTCCACGTTCCCGGCCAGGAAACGGTTTCCCCGCTCCACTCCCTCGAAGGGCATTTCCGCTCGCAATCGCGCCATGCTCCCCATGTCCGTATAGGCACGGAAATTGGCGTAATGCTCACGGCCCGCAACGCGCTCAACGCACGCCAAACCCAGGCGCATGGCCCGTCCGGCAAGGCCGTGGGGGACGGCGAAATCGACCAGGAAGAGCGATCCTCCCGGGACGAGCACCCGCGCAGTCTCCAGCAGGATGGCCTTCTGCGTCTCATAGGGCTTTTCATGCAGGGCCAGGCAGAGAATCGCACCGTGGAAGCTGTTGTCTGCAAAACCCATATCTGCCGCGTCCTGGCGGGAATAGGCCACTGCCGCAGGGCTCTTTCTACGGGCCACGGAAAGCATGGCCGGTGAGAGATCCACTCCTGTAGCTTGAATTCCCGACCGGTGCAGGAAGAGGCACTGTCGCCCTGTGCCGCAACAGACATCCAGAACACGGCTGCAGCCGGCCTGTTCGGCGCGCTGTGCCACACTGCGACGAATCGGGTCCAGGAAGGGGGCGGTAACGGGATCGTAGATCCGGGCCAGACGGCCGTATTCGTCCTTGGTGCCCGCTTGTGTGCGGCGTTTGGCAAAAAAAGGCGGGTTGCGCATCATATCATTTCGACGATACTGCTTCGCCTCCAAGGGGCTGTCTTTGGACAGCCGAAATGCTTGGAGACGTGCTCAATGCACTCAATCCAAGCGATGCAATCGGGGTTGAGGCCAGGTCCCGCTCAATCCCGGGCTGCTTCCTCCCCAACTGAATCCCTTTCCCTGGCTATTCGACACAGATCGCCCTGGAGCCTGTCCGAAAACTCCGCTGCGAGACGGCTCATGGCTTCGGCGAAATCGGAAGCCTCAGCGGGAAAACAGTCGCTCTTCAGGCTGTAGTTTTTCCGAAGCAGGGGGCGTTCTCCTGTGTCCCTTTCCCTAAGCTCAACGCTCACTCCGAGCAGGGCCCGATATCCCGATTCGCAGGGCCGGGCAACAAAGCGCCGGACCCGGCCGGAAAGCTCCAAAGAGGCAAGTTCGGAATCGAACTCCCCGGTCATGCCGGCAAAAAGCCCGCTCTCGGAGAGATCCCTTTTGATCTGTTTCGTGAGCATGCTCGCGGGGGCGGCGACCCATTGCCCGCTGTCGGAGAAGCGAACTGTCCGATCCCGATCCCGAAGCACCATGCGCCTCTGCTCAAAGGGCTCAGCGGCGGTGAAACGCCAGACCCGGACTTCTGAGGAGAAAGCGCTTGCACACTGCCGCGTCACTTTCTCATACCCCAAACGGTAATATTCGGGTTCCGGGGCGCTGGCCAGTGGAGAGCAGCCCGCGAGCAGGACCCCTAGAGCCGCTGCAAGGCAGACGGTGCGCAGATTCATGATCACCTCCCGAAGGGATCATCCTTGTTCTCGGGCCGGGTCAACACCTTGCCCGGATCCCTTTGCAGGGTCCGGGCGAGGATGCGGATCTCGGAGAGCGTGCGATTGAGCTCCAGCACGCTCTGCTGCAGGAGAACGGTTGTGGCTTGTATGCGCTCGCTCGTGGCATTGGTCGACGCACGGATCTGTCCCAGGGCGGCGCTCGTCTGCTCGGGGATTTGTGCCAGATCCTGCGGAGAAACGGCATTCACGCGTTCTTCCAGCGAAGCGATCAGGTCCTCTGCGGTCTCCGCGGAGCTGGAGAGCTCGCGGAGCGTGCTGCGCCACTCCTGTCCAGGCCGGGCCTTGCGCAGATTCCCCGCCAACTCGTTCAGCTCCCCCGCGAGGGCATTGAGACGCTCAAGGGTGCCGTTAAGCTCCTCGCTCCGCAAAAAGGTGTTCGCCCTTGCGGCGACCTCGCGCCACTGCTCGCCCAGACCCTGCATATCCACGGACCGGAACACCTCGTATATGGATTGCATGCCGTGGACTAACCGGGTCATTTGTCCGGGAACAGAGGGGATGCAGGACTTCTCGGGCTCCGTTCCTTTCGGCGGCGTAATCCGCTCCATCTCGGGCGAGGCCTTGATCAGGGCCAGATAGCGCTCCCCGGTAATGCCCTTGAGCTTGAGCTGAACCGCATGGCTCTCCCTGATGCGGAAGTCGGGCTGGATCTCCATATCGATGCGGATCATCTCCCCGTCCTCGGCCAGACCGATTCCGGCCACCCGGCCCACGGAAAGACCGCGGTATCGAACTTTGGAGCCGGGGCTCAATCCTTCCACCGAGGAATCGATATAGGTCACGCAATCCCGTGTTTCCTGATAGAATTCCACTGCCCCGATCCAGAACAGCCCGGCCAGGACCAGAACGAGAGTGGCCAGCACAAAGAGGCCGATCTGGAAGTGGCTCACCCTGGCGCTCATTTCCTATCCCGCCTGTTTGGGATTTGACGTTGGAAAAACGTCTGTACGCGACTATCCGAGGTATCGTTCTTCAGCCCCTCCAGATCCCCGGAGGCGATAATCCCCTTGGCCTGCTTGTCCAGCATGATGCATCGCGTGGCGATATTTTCCAGCGTGGGCACGACATGCGTCACCACGCCGATGGTGACATTGAGGTGGTCCCGCATCTCGACAAGGAGCTCGTCGATCTCCATGGCCGTATTGGGATCCAGCCCGAAGGTCGGCTCGTCGCAGAACAAAATCCGCGGATCCCGGGCCATCCCCGCGGCCAGCCCTGCCCTTCTGGTCATCCCGCCGGAAAGCTCGGCCGGCTTCTTGTCCGCGCTTCCCTCCAGCCGGACCAGCTCGAGCTTGAGCCGCACCACATGCTGAATAATCTCCTCGGGCAGATCGGTGGACTCCCGGAGGGGAAAAGCGATGTTCTCTCCCACGCTGAGCCAGTCCAGAAGCGCCCCGGACTGAAAGAGCACTCCGATCTGCCTCCGGATGCGGCGCAGCGACTCCTCGTCGCCACCGGGCCCGATCTCCTCGCCAGCGACAATGATACGTCCCTTCTGGATGGGCAACAAGCCGATCAGGGCGTGAAAAAGGGTGCTCTTGCCACATCCGCTGGAGCCGAGGATGGCAAAGATCTCTCCCTCGTAAACGGAAAAGGAGACCCCTTCCAGAACGCTCGTCCCGCCGTAGCCGACGGTCAGATCCTCCACCCGTATGATTTCCCGGTAACCCATGCCCTGCTTACCATCCGAAGGCGTTGAACAGCACGGCGAAAATGGTGTCCGCCAGAATGACAAGGATGATGCTGACCACGGTGGCGCGCGTCGCGCGCACCCCCACGCTGTCCGCGCTGTTCTCGGTCCTCAGACCCTGAAAACAGCCAGTGAGCCCGATGATTATGCCGAATGCCGCCCCCCGGATCAAGCCGGTGTAGATCGTCTTCGGCTCCAGGGTGCTGTGCACCTCGGCGATATAGCTGGGCATAGGGATGTCCAGCACCACCTTGCTGGTGATCATGCCTCCCAATATGCCCGAGGCATCCGCGAGCATGATCAGCATGGGCGTGGCCATTGCGACGGCGAGCACCCGGGGCAGAATGAGGAAGGCGGGGATGTTGAAGTTGAGCACGGACAGGATGTCGATCTCCTGCCTGATCTTCATGGTCCCGATGTTTGCGGCGAATGCCGCTCCGGAGCGGCCTGCTATGATAATCGCCGTCAGGACCGGGGCCATCTGTCCGGCAACCGAGCGGACCACCATATCGGCAACATAGATGTCCGCACCGAAATCACTGACCAGGGAAATCCCCTGAAAGACCACGATCAGGCCGGTCATCGCGTTGAGCACGCAAATGAGGAGCACCGCGTTCACCCCGACCTCCTGCAGATGCTGCAGGAACTCCGCACTGCGCAGATCCTTGGGATGCCGCACCACCTTCATGCCCGCATCGGCTACCTCGCCCAGAAAACGGACAAGGTCCATGGCGGGCCCGGCCCCTTTCCTCCCCCATCGCCCCAGCCGCGAAATCCAGCTTAGCGCGGGCACGTCCGTGCTCGCGGCTTCTTCAGCGGGCTGTCCCTGCTGCAGGAAACGCTGAGCGATTTCAGGGAGGTTTACGAAGCCCAGATCGATGCCCTGCTCATCACATCGCTGCTTGAAACCGCGCAACAGAGCGATCCCGGCCGTGTCGACCCCCTCCACAGCCTGCAGATCACAGACGATCTCGGACGGCGTCTCGCGCTGGAGGAGATAGAGGAGATCGGTCCATAGGCGTGCACTTCGTTCGCGGTTCAGCTCCCCGCGAAAGAAGAGCGCTATTTTTCCGCCGGGAAAGCGGGAGATTTGAATTATGCTCTCCAGCTCCACGAACCGATCCCCTTGTGCTTCTTTTCGCGCCGTGGCGCTCGAGGAATCCGAAACGGCCGCATCCGCGGCACCGATCACGGGATTGAGCCGAAAAGTCAGCTCTCACGTTTCGGCTGAACCGCGATCCTTGTCTCCCTGGACCTTTCGTTCCTGCCTGGGGAGAGGAATGACTTCCCCGTCCCGGGCAGCCCAGACATCCGGATGATACGTCTTTGCCTCCCTGAAGAAAGGCCCCAGTGATCTGTAGCGCTGGGAATAGTGCAACAGGATCAGTTTTTCGGCACCGGCACGGGAGGCGAGCCCGGCTGCCTGGGCCGCGGTCAAATGCCGGTAGTCCCGGGCCAGCTCCGCCTCGCTCTCCAGATAGGTGGCTTCGCTGAGAAGAAGCGTCGCGTTCCGAGCAAGCTCTTCCGCCGCTTCGCAAAGCCTGGTGTCCAGGAGGCAGACAAAGCTCTGGCCCGGCTTGAGGGTACTCACGTCCTCCAAAGCCAGAACGCCGTGTTCCGTTCTGATACTGCCCTGCTGCTTCAGCTCACCGATCCGCCTGCCGGAAACATCGGGAGGCAGCAGCCCCGGATGGACGGTGCGGCTGGAGTGTTCCTGAATCCGATAGCCGAAGGTCTGTGCCCCGTGATCCAGTTTTGCCGCGCTTATGGTCAGGCCCTCTTCGCTGGAGACCTCTCCTTCCTCGTCGACGGGAATCAATCTGAGCTCCACAGCCTGATAATAGGGAACGCATTTGATCAATCGATCCAGGTAGGCCCGGCCCTTGGAAGGATAGTAGATTTCTACCGCGTGCTCCGCCCTCTGCAGGGAGAGCCTTTGGATGACTCCCGGCAAGCCGAGGCAGTGATCGCCGTGGAAATGGGTGAGAAAGATCTTGGTGATATCCGAAGCGGAAATCCCGGTCCGGACGAGCTGCCGCTGGGTGCCCTCTCCCGGATCAAAGAGAAAGCCGTGTTGGTCCCAGCGCAGAAAGAACCCTACATGATTGCGATCACTAGTCGGAACCTGGGCCGCGGTGCCCAGCACAGTCAATACGCGTGCCTGCATGGAGAGAAGAACCCTGGATTAAAGCGATTGGAGGCGACAAGGAACAGCCGTTCCCGGAAGCACCTTGCCGCTTCTTGCAACAATGATCAAACACTCCGGGACTATAGGCAAGAACGTACCACCTGTCCAGCCCGGACAAAAAAAGCGGGCCGCCTTTGCGAAAAGACGGCCCGTTATCCATGCCATCGCGTTTCAGCCAGGAAAAGAGTATTTCCTCTCCCCGCAATGAAAACAAAAAAGGGGTTTCTCTCATGCAATGAAACGTTCATTGATTGAATTCCGCTGCAACAATCAGGAAACTTGTCCCTACTCGACGTGTTCCAATGCGGCTTTCAATCCATAAGTCTATCCATTGATTATCCTGCCTCTTCGTTTTTCAACGAAGAGGCAGGCCTCGCTCCGGTCCGGAAAACGAGCTTCACGGATGGGAGCGAGCACATGGCGGGATTCAGTCCACCTTGCTGAAAGCCTTTGCTGCGGCTCCGCATACTGGGCATTTCCCCGGCGGCTCCTTTTCGCAGGTGTAGCCGCAAACGGAGCAGACATAGTAGTCCGTCGTCTCAAGGCTGTCCAAATTGTCCATGGCCTTTTGATAAAGCTCGGCGTGCACCTTCTCCACCTCGTTGGCGTAGATGAAGCCCTGCTCTGCCTTGGTCGCGCCCTCTTTCCGGGCATCCTCGATCATTTGGGGATACATGCTCTTGAACTCGTGGGTTTCCCCGGTAACGGCGTCCTTCAGATTCTCAGCAGTTGACCCGACCCCGCCGGCCACATTCAAGTGGGAGTGGGCGTGGACGGTTTCCGCTGCCGCAGCCGCACGAAAAAGCTTGGCCACCTGGGTATAGCCCTCCTTGTCCGCCTGCTTGGCGTAGGCCAGATACTTTCTGTTCGCCTGGGACTCACCCGCAAAGGCATCATTCAGATTCTGTTCCGTCTTGGACATAGACAACCTCCTCGATTTGCTTTGTTGCGATTTTCGCGCCCCCTCCCAAAGACAGGCCAGCCCGGGAACGCGACCTAGCAGAAACGATAATAGAAATGATAATTTTTATCAACAACAAGAAGCCAATAAATAGTCGATTTATTGGCTTCTTCAAAAACTACTCCTCCAGCCGGAGATTGATATTGCGTTCCTGATTCTTGGCTGCGGCGTAGACGATCGTTCTGATGGCTTGAATGAGACGTCCCTGGCGGCCGATGATCTTGCCCAGATCATCCTGAGCCACTCGGAGGTTGATGACCAGATTGTCCTCGTCCTCCTCTTCTGTAACCTCAATTTCCTCGGGGTAATCAACCAAGGCCTTGGTAATGTGCTCCACGATCTCCTTCATTGTCGCTCCCTCTTCCATTTAGCCTCATTTTAACCCTATCATGGATTGAAAGCTCACAAAACCGCCAAGGGCACATTCATGCCTTCGCGGACGCCGGTTCCTTCGCAGCCGAAGCCGCAGAGGCGGCCTCCCGGTTTGCGGCGATCAACCTGTACTGGGCCTTGAGCCAATTCTTTTTCAGGATCCTGTCCCGGGTCACGCCGAGGCCGTTTTTGCGCAACATCCGGAAAAAGTCGTCCTCGTATACCGCCTCTCCAAAATCCACAGTTGTGATGTACTTCAATTTGGGCTTGATCCAGTCCAGGAGCCTGGACTTGTCCCGAAACATGGTCTGAAAGAAGACGATCTCCCCACCGGGTGTCAGCCACTGCTCCACTCGCCTGAGCACCTCCTCCTGATTGGGCAGGAGCATAAAGCTCATGCTGAAGAGGACATAGTCGAACATCTCGTCCTGCCCGGGTTGAAAATCCTCTACAGGACAATGATGAACCGCCATTCTGTCCTGAAGCCCGTATTCCCGGATAAGCCCACGGGTTTGCTCGATATAGCGCTCGTTCACATCGAGGCCGGTCATGGAAAGATTCTTGCTCTTGATCAGCTTATGATTCTTTCTGAGCATGAGGCCATTGCCGATTCCCACATCCAATACAGCGGAGCCGTCGCTGAAATAGTCCAGACAGTTCCGATAACACAGCTGAGTTACTTCTCCCAGAACAACATTGTACAGAAAATTGAACATATCCCTCTCATCTTTGCCCCGCCCTGACCTGCTGCCCGGCGGACCTGTTTTGGAAAAATGCGTCTCACTCTGTATGGGAGCGCTCTCCAGGGATGTGAGATTTTCGAATTCTTTCACCCAATGGGTGTGGATTCCGAAAAACATTCCCTTGCACAGAGCATCCCTTGCGCTAAGGCTTCCATAAGCTCCCTTCACTCGCGAAAGGTTCGCCCCGAAAGCGGGCTATGGGAAAGTTCGCCGTCCGTGTTCCGCATTCTGTTCTCCGATTTGATTCTATTTATTCTTTGTCGATCCCGTAGAGTTATCGTGTTGGGGGTGCCCGCAAATATCCTTCGAAGGCAAAGCTCACCCGAGCATAGGGCGAAAGATTAGGACATGCATAACTGCCTGTCAACTCGTTTTGCCTGAAATTTCGGAACCTTTCACTTGAAAAGGTCTGTCGATTGGACAGGGTGCATCCTGAAGCGCTACACTCAATCCTTGCATTGTCTCGGAAACCCAGGAACAAGGTGCTGGGCCCGCTTTTATGCCGCACTCCTCGACACGTGTCCGCAAATCGGGCATTCTTCCGGATACCGCTCTCCCGGACGGGGGCATCTATGTCCTGCGCATCCGCTTGTGTTCATGCCTGTGGCTTGCGGTGGGCGCCCTGCCCAGACGGGCTTATCCCGGCGGCATCTACTGGTATGTGGGCTCCGCCCAGCGCAATCTCCACAGCAGGGTGTCCAGGCATCTGCGAACGGAGAAGCCCTTGCGCTGGCACATCGATTACCTTCTGGTGAGACCGGAGGCGGAAATCGATGCCGTGTTCACCCTGTGCGCGGACAAATCCCTGGAATGCAAAACCGCCGGACGCCTGAGCCTCCACGGCGAGCCCGTCCCCCGCTTCGGAGCCTCGGACTGCCGCTGCCCAGCGCACCTCGTCCGTACCGACGGGGAGCGAGCCCAGGTGGCGGCCGCACAGCTGGTGGATCTCGGTTTTACTGAGTCGCCGCCGCCGGAGGAGCACGGCGCACAGCAGAAGGAACCCCGATCATGAGCAGAATCACAGGCCCCATCCGTTTCGCCTGCCAGGGCTGCGGGCACTGCTGTACCGGAGAACCGGGCACCGTCTATCTCGCCCCCGACGAGCTGTCCGCGATAGCCGAGCACTTGGCAATCTCCACAGCGGATCTGAAACGGAGCTTTCTCTATCCCTTCCGGGACGGCTACAGCATCAAGGAAGATGACAGGGGAAGCTGCCTCTTTTACAGGGACGGCTGTCGCATTTACCCGGTTCGACCCGCCCAGTGCCGCTGTTATCCCTTCTGGCGAAAAAATCTGGAGAGCCCGGAAGCCTGGAGGGAGGTTGAACTGGAGTGCCCTGGCATAGGCCACGGCCCGCTCTACAGCGAGGAGGGCATCCGGCGCATTGCGGGTGACAGTCCTCTATGAGCCGCGGTGTCGACCTCTTTTCCTTTCGCGACGTGGGAGAATCCCTTGGATCAGGCCAACAGCACGGCCAGTATCCCGCTCAGAAAAATGCCGTCAAAGGTTCCGGCCCCGCCGATGGAAAGGAGCGGGGCCGGGAGATCCCTCCAGATTCCGGGGCGCAGCAGATTCAGGATGTCCGCGCCGATCAGTGTCCCCAGGCTGCCGGAAATGTAGGCCACTTGCGGGGCCTGTTCCGGCGGGGCCAGAGTCCATGTGGCCAGCACGGCGATGAGTGGAGGAAGCAGGAAGGGTATGCCGATCCCTACCCCCTGAACGGGCCTGGCAACTTGAAAGGTAAAGAAGCTCACCAGGAGAAGGGCCAGGATCAAATGCCCGCTTATCCCAATCTGGCTGATGAAATAGATGGACAAAAAACCCGGCACGAAGCAGCCGCCCACGTTTACGGCAACAGTCTGAACACCCGGGGATGACGGGGGTATTTGGCGGTGATGCCTCCAGAGCCCGGCCAATTTGGGCGTGCCGGAACCGCCTGTGGAAAAAGGCACAGTGCGCCTATGAACGGGGATATTGATCATGCTGCCCAGGAGCGTGCCGATCAGTACCCAAAAAACCTGGGCCGCGGACAGGCCCAGCTTGGTAAAGGCCACGCTGATCGCCCCTATCTGGATCAGGGCAAAGAGCCCGAGCAGCAGAAAGACAAAAAGGACGAAGAACAGCCCGAGCAAGGGGAGAAAGAAGAATCCGGGGGGCATACGGGATTTCCCTGGCTAGAGACTGGAGGATTTCACTTGGTGAATGGGAAGCCGAATCCGGCTTGACCCACCCTCCCTCCTCATAGAATAATTCAATATATTCCCTGCGACCCGTGCAGGTCGAGCCCAGCATCCACATGCCGAGCACAAAGGGAAGAAAAACTTCAATCGATCCATTCGGAAGAAGGCCGGAAACACGGAACATTCCGGCTCCCAGTCTGACTATGCACCCCCTGCTCGGCACCGTCAAGGAACTCCGGGGTCATGGAGCGGAGCATATCCAATCACCTGGATGATCCCGAACAGCCGGCCTCTATCCGCGTTCTCCGACCGGAACCGCGCCCGGTACTGCGCAGGAGGAGACTCATCCCGTGTTCCGTCCCCTGCGGATAAAGGATGAAGGGACCGACCCCGATCCGCTGACCCCGAACAGGGCGCCCCAATCTTCCAATTGCTGCGTTGTCCCGCACCTATTTGAGTTGACAACGCGCGGCTGATTGACTTGGCTTCACAAATAGGTGCGGGATTCAAGCTCTCATGGAGGCGAACTCCCCCCAGTGAAGCAAAAGAAGGTTTCACAGGGGAAACGCCGACCTTGAACTTTTTCCGCGCTTGACCCTTGAAACTTTTGAGCGCCCTGCCTGATAAGGACTTTTTCAACGGGCTGCAAACCCTTCTTGCAACCGTGCTTCAAGTGACGCCCTATGCCGCAACAGCCTCTATACGACCGGATCCTTGGCCTAATCGGCAGCGTGTTCGAGGCATACACAGTGGTCCTCTTTCTTCCGGAGCAGGAGGGCACCTACAGGCTCGCCGCCTCTTTCAGCCTCGGAGACAATGTGCTTTCCAACTGCCGACTGGAACCGGGCAAGGGCCTGGTGGGCTGGATCCTGCGCAGGAACCGCCCCATCCTGGTCAACGAGTTCGACCGCGAAGGCGACTGTCTGGGCTACTATTCCCGGGAGAAGGAGCAGCGCATCAAGGCTTTTATGGGCTGTCCCCTGGAAGAGGGCGAGGGCGCGCTGTGTCTGGACAGCAAGCGCTCCAATTCCTTCGGCACCAAGGATCAGAAGATTCTGCACCAGTTCGCCCAGCTCATTCAGCAGCTTCGCGACGACATCGACGACACCAGGAGCTCGCAGCAGGAAATGGGCTACTACGCCTGCCTCCAGACTCTCCACTTCCTCCGCATGCGCTATCAGCGCTGGTCCGAGTATCTCGGCGCCTTGCTGCAGACCCTGAGCCAGTATACGAGCTTCACCTATTGCTTCTTCGCCTCACGGGACGGCAAGGGCGGAGGATATTTCCTGGAGGGCGCCAACCGCCCCATTCTTGCCGCCCACAGCTCAGGCAACAGGAAATTCGACATCAATGAGGGGATTGTGGGTTGGGTCTTCCGCAACAACACCATGGTCAGCACCTCGAAGGAGGGAGACTCACGGACGTCGAAGCGCCTGCTGAGCCGCGATGCGGAGCTTCCCGCCCTCCAGAGCGTCGTGTGCCTGCCCATCGTGGTCAACATGCGCACAAGAGGGGTGCTCGTCCTGGCCGATCCCCGCGGCAACATGCTTCCGGATGGCCTCAAGGGTTTTCTGCAACTTGTTGCGGAGCATTTCTCCCTGTTTCTGGAAAACCTCTACCTCAGGAACAAACTCCAAAAATCCTCATCTCCCCCTGAATGAGTCCCCAAAACAGGGAACACAGGGGATGGACTCGGTACGCATAACCCCTGGAGTATTGCCAGATGAACACGAACACCTCTCACCGCGAAATTCTCGAATATGTGGAGCCCGCTGTCCGGGAGTCGGGCGGTATCATCCTGGACAACTGGTCCGATGCCAAATCCGTTCGCCACAAGGGACGCGTGGATCTGGTGACGGAAACGGACCTTGCCGTGGAGAGGGATCTGACCGCAAAACTGGGCCAAATCCTGCCTGAGGCGGGATTTTTGGCCGAAGAAACGGCTTCAGGGGGTGATCTCGGGAAAAGCACCTGGATTGTAGACCCATTGGACGGCACCACCAACTTCGCCCACGGATTGCCCTTTGTCGCCGTCTCCGTGGCTCTGTGGCAGGATGGAGAGGTGATCCTGGGAGTGGTCCACATCCCGCGAATGGACGAAACCTTTACCGCGGTCAAGGGAGAGGGGGCTCGGCTCAACAGCCGACCCATAGAAGTTTCTCCCGCGGCGGAGTTGGGGGACAGCCTCACAGCCACTGGCTTTCCCTACGATATCGATACCAGGGCCGAAGAGGAAGTGCAGCGACTCAAGCACGTCCTGGTTACTACACGCGGCATCCGCCGCATGGGCGCTGCTGCGGTGGACCTGGCCTATACCGCCTGCGGTCGCTTCGAGGCGTTTTTCGAGGCCGGTCTCAAGCCGTGGGACACAGCCGCTGGCTGGCTTCTTGTGGAGGAGGCCGGGGGCAGGGTAACCACCTTCGGGAAGGAAACCTACCACCCTTTCGCCGGGACCATCTTGGCGAGCAACGGACACATCCACAAAGATCTGAGCGAGCTGCTGAGCGCTTCCACCGGCTGATCCGCCATTCGCCCTCAACAGCCCGTTCCGGAAAAGAGCAGCCCCTTGTTCCAGAATGTGATCACCCCGGGTGTGAACAAGTGGCGGAAACGCCGCACCAGGTAGTCCATCTCGTGCCTTTCCAGAAACATGCCCGAGTCGACCTCCTCGGGATTGGGATCGGGAACCCGCCTGCAGGGCCCCGTGCGGAAGAGGGTGATGAATTCCTGACCGGTGCCCGGCGATCCGGGCAGCTCAAACAGCGGATGGAGCGTATTCACCTCCACCCGGAGCTCTTCGTGGAGCTCGCGCCTGGCCGCCTCCAGCTTCGACTCGCCGGCCAGCACATGGCCGGTGGCGGATAAATCCCAACAGCCCGGATGTCTTTTTTTCTCCATGCAGCGCTTTTGCAGGTAGAGCTTGTTGTGTTGGTTGTAGAGCAGAACAAAGACACTGCGATGCGGCAGCCCCAGGCTGTGCACCACCTCCCGGGGCATCACCGCCAGGGGCTCGTTGCTCTGGTCCACCACCTCCAGCCATTCTCGGTCTGCGTTGTTCGGGCCCTGTCGAGCCATATGCGTTTATTCCTTTTCAGCCCTTTTCAAAAGGCCGTATTCGCATTACACTCTTTTCAAGCGAAATAATGAGAGCGTCCGGGGGAAGAAAGCCCCTCCAAAACCCAAGGAGCGCGTTATGGCCTTTATAGATGAGCTCAACCTGGAAGGCAAGACCGTTCTGCTGCGCCTGGACCTGAACGTTCCCCTCAAGGAAGGGAGCATTCAGGACGACAGCCGGATACAGGCCGCACTCCCCACGCTGGAGTATATCCTGCAGCGTGCGGACAAGACAGTAGTCTGCTCCCACATGGGCAAGCCCAAGGGGAAACGCGCTCCCGAGCTTTCCCTTGAGCCCGTGGCCCGGCGCATGAGCGAGCTCCTGGGTCGCAAGGTCGAGCTCGCACCGGATTGCATTGGCGAAGAAGTTCGCGGCAAGATCCGGGACATGGAGTCCGGCGGGATTCTCCTTCTGGAGAACCTGCGGTTCCATGCCGGGGAAACGGACAACGATCCGGAGTTCAGCAGAGAATTGGCCAGCCTGGCGGATATCTTTGTCAGCGACGCCTTCGGGGTGGTCCATCGTGCGCACGCCTCGGTCACCGGAGTCATTGAGCACATCGACACGTCCGCCGCCGGCTTCCTGATCCAGAAGGAGTGGCGCTACCTGAGCAAAGCCCTGAGCAACCCGGACCGGCCCTTCGTGCTCATTGCCGGGGGGGCCAAGGTCTCCAGCAAGCTCGGCCTCCTGTACAACCTCCTGGACCGGGTGGACCGCATTCTTATCGGCGGGGCCATGGCCAGCACCTTCCGCAAGGCCGAAGGCTATCCCGTGGGCAACTCCCTGGTGGAAGAGGACCTGATCTCCAAGGCCGGGGAAATCATGGACAAGGCCCGGGCCCAGGGGGCCAGCTTCTATCTGCCCGTGGACTATATGATGGGGCCCGACCCGGATCAGGAGAAGACCTACGGCGTTTTTCCCTTCCAGGACATCCGCTCCGACGCCATGATCCTGGACACCGGCCCGGCCACCCACACACTCTTCTCCGAGACGCTCAAGGACGCCGGGACGGTGGTCTGGAACGGTCCCATGGGCGCCTTCGAGAACCCGACCTATTCCCAGGGATCGGTGGGGCTGACCCAGACCGTGGGCAATGTGGATGCCCTGACCATCGCCGGAGGCGGAGACACGGATTCCCTGATCCATCGCTGCGGCATGCAGGATCGGATCGATTTCATCTCCACAGGCGGGGGCTCCTTCCTCGAGCTGTTGGAAGGCAAGGAGCTGCCCGGCCTGAAGGCCCTGGGCATCAGCATGGAGTAGCCCGCCGCTTGAGCCGAAGGCCCGGTCTGTGCAAGAACGAAGATCGCCGGCTTCCTGACGGACGTACAAGCTGCCATGAATCCCCAAACTTCGGAGACTCCCTATGCGCACACTGATCGCAGCGAACTGGAAAATGCACATGACAAGGAGCCAAGCCAGCGGTACCGCAAAGGAGCTCGTGGGACAGCTGGAGGGCAATCTTCCGGCTGACAGGGAAGTCCTGATTCTGCCCCCCTTCACCAGCCTGGAGGCTGTGTCCGGGGCCATCTCCGGAAAATCGGGCTTTTCCCTGGGAGCCCAGGACTTCTATCCCGCAGAGGAGGGAGCGTATACCGGTGAGGTATCCCCTAGCATGCTCCTGGACGCCGGGTGCGCCTATGCCCTGGCGGGACATTCCGAACGCCGCCACTTCTTCCGCGAGTCCGACGGGCTTGTTGCGGAAAAGCTCGCCTACGGCCTGGAGAAGGGTCTGCACATGATCCTCTGCGTCGGCGAAACCCTCGAGGAACGCAAGAGCGGCGCGGTGCGGGAAGTGCTCTCCCGCCAGCTGCGTTCAGCCCTGGACGGTGAACGGGTGCAGAACGCCCTGGCAACGGGCCTGAGCGTGGCATACGAGCCCGTATGGGCCATTGGAACCGGAGAGGTGGCACGGCCAGAGGACATCCGCGAGGCTCACGCCATGGTGCGCGAGGAGTTGACAGTGCTTCTCTCCGGAAAGGGAGAGCAAACGGGCATCCTCTACGGCGGCAGCGTCAAGCCGGACAACATCTCCCAGATACTGGGGATTGACAATGTGAACGGAGTGCTGGTAGGTGGAGCGAGTCTGAAGGCCAACAGCTTCAGCGCCATAGCCCGTGGGTAGCCCCAAGCCTGCCCTTTCCAAATTCCGGACACAGGACATCCATAAAACATCACCGGCGCCTTGTGCGCCGTTTCCCTCGCGGCCAAGGAGGAACGCAACCCGTGAACACGCTGCTCATCACCATTCATCTCATAGCCTGCATCTCCCTTGTCGGACTGGTTCTGCTCCAGCCCGGCCAAGAGGGCATGGGCGTCGTCTTCGGCGGCTCCAGCTCCTCATTCTTTGGAAGCAGCGGAGCCGGAGGCCTGCTGGTCAAGCTCACGGTCTTCATGGCGGTCATCTTCTTCGCCACGTCCCTTGGCTTCACCTACAAGCAGGCCCAGCAGAAGAGCGCCTCCGAGGAACAATCCTCGGTTGTGCTGGAAAAGAAGGAACAGAAGAGCCAGGAGAAGGGAGAAAAAGCCGGACAGAGTCAGAATCAGTAGGCCGTATTTCTCGGCCTTCCTGACCCGCGGCTCACCCCTTGTCAATCGGGAAGAAAGGTGTTATCCGAACCAGTGGAACAGGGATCAACCCCCTTTCATGCCGAGGTGGTGGAACTGGTAGACACGCTATCTTGAGGGGGTAGTGGGCTACAGGCTCGTGGGGGTTCGAATCCCCCCCTCGGCACCATTGCAAAAAGCCCCGCGGTTCTCACGAAAACCGCGGGGCTTTTTGCGTACGGAGGCATTCGGATTCGGACCCAGAGCATCCCGCCTCACCGTGTATAACGCCCTCTCATAGATCAATCACAACATTTCATTAGCCAGTTTGGGCCATAAGGGTTACCCCCTGGGGGAGCGAGCAATCAACCTCTATGCAATACGCTTCCCGAGGAGGCCATGAATGACCTACAAGGAAATGTTCACCGACTCCAACTCCCTTGCCGAACAGACGGAACCCAGGCGCCCGAATTTCCCCACCGAACGGGCCCGGCAGCTGCATCAGGCCACTCTCGAGCTCATGGAGCGGACCGGCCTGCGGGTTTCCCACCAACGGGCCCGCGAAATCCTGCACAGCCATGGCTGCCGCGTGGACGGCGAGCGCGTGCGCATTCCGGCATGGCTGGCGGAGAAGGCCCTGAGCAGCGCACCCTCCCAGCTGGCCTTCTTCAACCGCTCCGGGGAGGCCTCCTGCGTCATGACCCGGAACACCACCTGGTACGGCCCGACCCTGGACGCCTTCGACTATCTGGACCCGGATACGGGGAGCAGAAGGGCCTTCACCAGCCGGGACTGCGCGTCGACAGCGGCCCTGGCCGACGCCCTGCCCAGCTTCTCCTGGATCATGACCATCGGGGTCGCCTCGGACGCCCCCTCGGACATTTCGGACCGTGTCATCGCCAAGCAGGCCCTGACCTGGTGCCAAAAGCCCCTGCTCTTCTGCTGCAGCGACCTCGAGGCCCTCAAGGACATTTACGCCATGGCCCAAGTTGTTGCCGGAGACGAGGAGCGTCTCCTGCGCCGGCCCAACGTCATGCTCTTCAACTCCCCCATCTCCCCGCTGCTCTATGACCAGGGGGTGGTGGACAAGCTCCTGTTCGCTGCGGAAAAGGGCCTGCCCCAGCTCTGCTATCCCGGTCCCCAGGCCGGGGCGACCGCACCCGCCACGCTCGCGGGGACAGTGATCCAGGGCAACGCGGAATCCCTTTTCGGTGTCATCCTGGGCCAGCTGGTCAATCCCGGAGCCCCCTTCATCCACGGGGCCTTCACCACGATCATGGATATGGGCACCACCGCTTTCTCCTACGGCGCTCCGGAGATGAATCGCATGGCCTCCCAGTTGGCGGAGCTGGCCCGAGGATACGGCCTGCCCTTCTTCGGGATGTCCGGCTGCTCCGATGCCAAGGCGGTGGACGCGCAAGCCGCGGCTGAAGCCGCATTCTCCTGCCTGAACGCCGCCATGAGCGGCGCGGACATGGTCCATGACAACGGATGGCTGGACAGCGCCACCCTGGTCTCCCCGGAATACATGGTCCTGGTGGACGAGATTATCGCCATGACGGATCAATACATGCAGGGAATCGGCCTGGAGCAGGAACGAATGGCCCTGGACGTGATCGACCAGGTCGGGCCCGGAGGGCATTTCCTCATGGAGGAGCACACCATGCGCCATTTCCGGGACATCTGGTATCCGCGCCTCTTCGACCGCTCACCGGGAAATGCCGCGGTGGAGCGGGATCTCCCCGCCCGCATCCGGGAACGGACACAGTCCCTGCTCCAGCAGGACCCCAACCCGCTCCCCGCATCCGCTCAGCGGGAACTGGAGGAGCTCGCCCGCCACTGGTAGACCGGGCTGTTCCCCTGTCCTTCTTCCTCCATCCCTTCCGGAGCACCAAAAAGGCCCCCGCCTTCAGGCGGGGGCCTTCTCACTGCATCCTTCAACTTAGGAATCAGGCCTTTCCAGGATTCGGACGTCGACCTCCTTGCGCCCCCAGTCCAGGGCCTCATCGTGATCCCGGTAAAAGAGATCCAGCCGTCTGGGACCCTTGATCGCTGAGCCGCGATCCTCCACGACCCCGTAGCCGTACCCCGGAACATACAGCCGGGTTCCGAAGGGATAGTACCGCGTGTCCGCGGCAATTGTGCCGTCCTCAGGCAGAATGCGCCAGGGGAGAATAATGCGCACCGGGATCATCCAGGGCCGCTTCAGGCTGTCCACGGACACAAGGCCGGGCTGGGGCTCGTTGGGATAGGTCCCGCTGGCTGTGCGCTCGCTCTAGGGCTCGCCCTCCCGCGGTCCGGAGCTGATGTACTTGTTCCAGAAGTCCAGCTTGAGGTACTTCCAGCTCCCCCTTTCCCATTCGCAGCACTTGCCGCACCCGCAATAGGCGGTAACCTCCATCCGCTTAACCTTGGGGCCGGCGCAGCCGGAAACGAAGAGCAAAAGCCCGGCTGCCGCAATGGCAGCAACTCTCCATGAAGGCATATTCTCACTCCTATCGGGTTCGTGACTGGCTCATTTCGGATATCGGAGCGCATGTTGCACGACTTAAGAGGCCTCGACAGACGCCAGTACAAAAACCGTCAATTCCGGATCAGCGACACG
>CAYNCR010000008.1:0-24396 GCA_964395575.1 uncultured Desulfohalobiaceae bacterium | reverse complement strand
GAGCGGGCCCAGTGTTCGGAACGGCGAGCAAGAGCGACCCCAAGCCGCGGTTGGGGCTCGAGGGCCTGAGCCGCATCCGGGCGGCCACCTCCCGGCCCCTCGTGGGGATCGGCTCTGTTTCTTCGGATACCGCCGCGGAGGTCATGCGGACCGGAGCGGACGGAGTGGCTGTCATATCTGCCATCTGCTCCGCGGAGTCCCCGTACGGGGCAGCCGAGGAGCTAGTACAGGCGGTCCGCTCCGTCCGGTCCGGCTAAGCCTTGCGCCTGGCCCAGACCAGATAGACTGGGTCAGAGGTCGGCAGGGAAGGATAGTACTTGTCATCCTCCGGACGCCACCAGTTGCGTATACTCACGGTCTCCAGGCCCTCGAAGGCGCCGGTCCGGCGGAGCAGATCCAGGACATAGCCCACCCTCTCGAATTCGTAGAGCTCGGGCCACAGGGCGATGGTCTTGGGCGGGAACCAGCGATTGGAAAAGCTTATCCCGATCCGGCCTCCCGGCTTGAGCACCCTGGACGCCTCCAACAACACGGCCACTGGCTGGATCATGTATTCCACGGAAAGACTGCACAGAACGGCGTGAAAGGACTCCTCCGGGAACGGCAGCTCCGGTTGGCTGTTGATATCCTGCACCACATGGCGGCTCAAAGCGGAATTGTGGGCCATTTCCTCGCTGTTCAGCCCCAGACCGGTTCCATCCAGCCTCTGGTCCGTCGGGAGATGGGACTCGTAGCTGCTCATCAGATCGAGCACCGACGATCCGTGGGCGAGCTCGGTCGCATATTCCTGCTGCAGCAGCTCACTGGCCAGGCTGTCGATATGCCGCACAAAGCGCGGGGTTTGATAGAAACCCGCATCATCCGTCTCGTCCTGCCTCGTGAAATCCAGGGGATCGGAGAAATCGGCCTGCATACCATTCAGCGCCGCCTGCATTCCCGGACCGAGATCCGCTATTTGTCCCCTCCAGTCCGTGATGGTCCCCCCGGTATCGCTTTCCCGCAGAGCGTTATCCACCACTGTAACTGTCAGTCGGACAGGAAATCCGGCCAGGGGATGGCCCATATCCGCAAGCATCTCATCCTCTCCGGCTTCCAGGACCCTGAAGGGAAAGATGTTCTGGCGATGGATGCCCGCGAAATTTTCCAGGAGCCCCTTGGGATAAAAGCGTCCCTGCTTGGGATGTCTTTCGCTGTTGCCGAGCTTGTCCCGTCGAAAGAAGCGATAGGCGATCCGCCTCTTTCCCTGCGGCGCTTCCGGGGGGAGCGCCTCTCCAGGAGAATAATCAAGCGACACGCTTTGTCCGGGCGTCTTGCCCAAAAGCTCCTCCTTGATTCCCGGGGGGAAACAGTCGCGCCATATGTTGGCCCTGCGGGCCAAATACCGCTCCAGATGCGAGGCGTCCTCGCTCTGCCAGGCCAGCTCAAACAAGAGCACGGCTTCGCTGTCCATGGTGATGGGTATTGTCATAATCGCCTCCTCAGAAAAAACAATATAGACTCTGTCTCTCACAGCCTGTTGAAAAAGTCCCTATCAGGCAGGGCGTTCAAAAATTTCCTGGGTCAAGCGCGAGAAAAGCTCAAGGTCGCAGTGTACCTCGTGTAAGCTTCTTTTGTTTCACTGGGACGCAGTGAGCCTCCCTGAGAGCTTGAATCCCGGACCTATTTGTGGAGCCACGTCAATCAGACGCTCGCTTGTCAACTCAACTAGGTGCGGGACAACGCAGCAATTGAAAGACTGGGGCACCCTGCTAACTCGTTTCCTGAGCCGCAAGCAGTGCGACTCCCAGCTCCCTTTCCAGCCTCTGGATCCTTTGCACCGAATCGGCATCCAACTGGGCGGGCCACAGATCGAAGCAGGAAAAGGCGAGAAGGGGCTTCCCCAGCTCGTTCTCCAGATTTCGGATTTCCCTGAGCTGCTCTTCATTAAGATTGGAAAGCGTGCACACCATGCTGGCACCTCCTTTGCTTTCGTTTCCGATGAGCAGTGTCCATGCCCTAACCCACGGCTCCAGAGCTCTCCCTTGCACACGCTTGTATCCTACTCCATTCCGGGGAAACAACAATGCGGGGAAATGAGGAGGCTTTTGAGAGGACGCACCCCTCATCTAGGAAAGGCTGGAGAGATAGGCGTACAGGCTGGTGCGGGAATCCGTTATCCCCAGCTTGTGGCGCAGATTCCTGCGGTGATAGGCAACCGTGGAGGGCTCAATATTCAGCAGGTCCGCGATTTCCTTGCTCGATCTGCCCTCTCGGACCAAAGAGGCCACCTGGGTCTCCTGGGGAGTGAGCATAGTGTGCAGGCTGGACAGATGGTCCAGGAAGGAGGTGGTGATATTCCGCAACTGAGACTCAACGATCCTCAAGAGCTCCCGCCGGCTCCCCTCGTCTTCAGCCTCGTAGAGCCGAGCGATGTAGGGCAGAACCAGCTCCTGGACATTGGAGGCCACCCGTTGCTCCAGATCAGCCTTCTCCTGTTTGTACTGCCGCAAAAGCACTTTCAGGGCGGTATTGGCCTCCTTCAGGTCCTCTGACTTTTGGCGCAGCTCCCCTTCCGTCCGCTTCAGGGGGGTCACATTCTCGTGAGTGAGCACCACGCGCACCGGGTCCGAATCCGGAATCCGAACCGCCCTCAGATAAAACCAGCGCTTTTGCTCCGGCGTGTGGCAGGCATAGTCCGTGGCGAACTCAGTCACTTCGCCGCTCATAACGCTCCGGATTCCCTCCGCCACGTCCCTGGCCTTGTCATCACCGTTCGCGGCTGCCCGATCGCAGACATCGAGATAATTCAGATGCAGGGTGTCCGAGTTCAAGGGCAGCTCGTTATTGTGCGCAAATTCGCGCCAAGCCCGGTTTGTATCCAGGATGAGGCCGTTGTGGTCCACAATGGCCACATGCGCTGAAAGCGCATCCAGAACGACACGGGCCTGATTCGGATCCAGACACTGCGATTCCGGCTCTTCCGCCTTGTCCCGGGGGTAGTGGTGGCGTCCCCCCTTGGCATGGTCTCGGCTCATAGACTGCTTTTCCGCCTATTCATCCTGTTCTCGGGCATTCATTTCAATCCAGGCTCAGCTGGAGATATTCCCATTCCCTCCGGGTCGAAACAAGCCGTCCCCAATCCAACAGGCGGCATCCCGAAAGAAAACGCGCCTGTCCCTTCCCGGAAAAAAAGGGAACATAGATTGCGTACAAAGCGCCAGTCAAGCATTGCCCTCGTGATCTCTATCACGTAACATTCTCGAGGTGCAACACATGCTCTACTCCTTGCCCATTCAGTCTCCGCCTTTCTCTACGTAACCTTCTGCACGAGAAAGGAATATTTCGTATTGACACATGCGGTGAGCGGGTATAAGAATTTGTGAAAATTTTCTCTTAAGGAGGTAGGAGGCATGAACGTACTGATCTTCGGGCCCAATGGAAGCGGAAAGGGTACGCAGGGTTCCCTGGTCAAGGACCGCTACAATCTGGCCCACATCGAATCCGGGGCCATCTTCCGCAATCACATCAAGCAGGGCACCGAGCTGGGCCAGAAGGCCAAGGCCTATATCGATCAGGGCGAGCTGGTCCCTGACGAGATCACCATCCCCATGGTTCTGGAAGTACTGAAGAACGAGGGCAAGGACGGCTGGCTGCTGGACGGCTTTCCCCGCAATCTGACCCAGGCCAAGAAACTCTGGGAAGCCCTGCAGGACGAGGGAATCGGCCTGGATTGTGTTATCGAGATCCAGCTGGACCGGCAGGAAGCCAAGGACCGCATCATGGGCCGGCGCCTGTGCGAGAACGATCCCAACCATCCCAACAACGTGGCCATCGACGCCATCAAGCCGGACGGGGACAAGTGCCGCGTCTGCGGCGGCGCCCTCAAATCCCGTTCCGACGACCAGGACGAAGAGGCTATCGATAAGCGCCACGACATCTACTACGACACGGAAAACGGGACCCTAGCGGCGGCCTACTTCTGCAAGGACCTGGCCCAGCAGGGCAAGACCCGCTACATAGAGCTGGATGGAGCCAGGGATATCCAGACTATCAAAAACGACCTGCTCAATCAGCTCTAAGAAACATTCTTTCCGGTTTCTCCGGACCCTTTCCCCAAAAAGACTTCCCGCAGGCAGTGCCTGCGGGAAGTCTTTTTTGAAGACCTGAAATGGGCTTATTGGCAAAGCCACCCAAGGATTCCGTCACAAGACAGGAGCACTGATACCTTGCTCACGTTTTTGGTGTCGGATGCGTCCCTACGCCTCCTGCAGCTCGGGGATATCCCGGTAATGCTCCAGCGATTCCGGATTGCGCAGCGCGTCCTTGTTCTTGACCTCCTCGCCCTGCAGGGTCCGCTTCACCGCTAGCTCCACCTTTTTCATGTTCAGGGTGTAGGGAATGTCCTGGACCTGGATGATCTTGGCCGGAACGTGCCTGGGCGAGGCGTTCTCCCGAATGGTTTTCCTGATCCGCTGCCCGAGATCGTCGTCCAGCTCATATCCAGGATTGGGCTTGACGAAGAGCACCACGCGCTGATCGTTGCCCCATTCCTGGCCCACGACCAGACTGTCCTCGATTTCGTCCATCAGGTCCACCTGGCGGTAGATCTCCGCGGTGCCGATGCGCACGCCTCCAGGATTCAGGGTGGCGTCGGAGCGGCCGTAGATCACCACTCCCCCGCGATCGTTGATCTCGATGAAATCGCCGTGCCGCCAGACACCCGGGAAGACATCGAAATAGGCGTCGCGGTATTTGGAGCCGTCCGGATCGCTCCAGAAATACAGGGGCATGGAGGGGAAAGCCGCGGTGCATACCAGCTCTCCCTTCTCATTGACCACCGGATTGCCCTGATCGTCGTACGCCTCGACCTTCATGCCCAGGCCGCGGCACTGCAGCTCTCCCGAATACACTGGCCCGATGGGATTGCCCAGAAAGAAGCAGCCGATAAGGTCCGTGCCTCCGGATATGGACGCCAGCTGAACGTCCCGCTTGATCTCGGAGTAGACGAATTCGAATCCCTCCGCCGGAAGGGGGGATCCCGTGGACATGACGATCTTCAAGGGGCTCAGGTCGAACTCCCTGCCCGGCTTCACCCCCGCGTTCTGAAGGGCGGTGATATAGCCCGCGCTGGTGCCGAAGGCGGTGATCCCCTCCTGCTCCGCCATGCGCCAGAGAACCCTGGGATCGGGATAGAAGGGATTCCCGTCGTAGAGGACAATTGTCGATCCGCAGGCCAAAGCGCTAACCAGCCAGTTCCACATCATCCAGCCGCAGGTGGTGAAATAGAACAGCTTGTCCCCGCGGCCCAGATCGGTGTGCAGGGAGAGCTCCTTGAGATGGTTCAAGAGCACCCCGCCCGCGCCGTGAACCATGCACTTGGGCTTGCCCG
The DNA here is from genome assembly GCA_964395575.1 of uncultured Desulfohalobiaceae bacterium. GTDB lineage: Bacteria > Desulfobacterota > Desulfovibrionia > Desulfovibrionales > Desulfothermaceae > JAIPDU01. The sequence goes on along the minus strand of CAYNCR010000008.1, from coordinate 19,028 downwards.
TGGTCCCGGAGGAGTACATGATGTAGATAGGGTGCTCGAAGGGCAGCTGGGTGAATTCGATCTCCCCGGGATTGTCCGTGCAGAACTCCTCGTAGCGCTTGGCCTTGGGGACGTTGCCGATATCCGGCTCGCTCTCCCTGAAGGGAACCACCACGACCCGTTCCACAGAAGGAATCTGCTCCAGGATCTTCTCCAGACGGTTGCGGATGTCCAGCTCCTTGCCCTTGAAGCTGTACCCGTCCGCGGTGAACAAGAGCCTGGGCTGGATCTGACCGAACCGGTCCAGCACGCCCTGGATCCCGAAATCCGGGGAACAGGAGGACCAGACCGCACCCAGGCTCGTGGCGGCCAGCATGGCGATGACGGTTTCCGGAATATTGGGCATGTATCCCACCACCCGGTCCCCGGGCTGAATCCCCATTTCCCGCATCGAGGCCGCCACCCGGGCCACCTCGGAGTAGAGCTGGGAAAAGGTGAGATGCCGGGGCTCTGAGGCCTCGCCCCAGAAGACGATGGCGAGCTCATCGTCGCGGTAGCGGAGCAGATTCTCGGCAAAATTCAGTCTGGCGCCGCTGAACCAGGTGGCCCCCGGCATTTTCCTCGGATCGTCCACGACCTGGTCGTAACCGCGGGAATGGATCACGTCCATGTAATCCCAGACCGTCGCCCAGAAATCGGGAATATTTTGCACGGACCACTCGTAGAGCTGGGGATAGTCGCTGAATTCCTGCCCAAAGCGCTCGTTCACGTGCTCCATGAACTGAATCATCTTGGACTGGTTGATGCGCTCCCGGGACGGTTGCCAGAGGGGTCGGGACATGGTCAGGCCTCCCTTTTGTCTTCATAGATCACCGCCAGGATTGTGGCCGAATTTTCCAGCGCGGTAACGAGATGGGGGTGCGTGGACTGATAGTAGGCACTGTCCCCGGGCTCCAGCTCGAAGCGCTCCTGTCCCATCTGGAGCAGCACGTTCCCCTCCAGGACGAAGATGAACTCCTCGCCCTGATGCACAGAGGGCTCCTCCCCGGGGTTGGGCTGGAGGCGCACCAGCAGGGGCTCCATATGTCTGCCCCGCACCTCCGGAGCCAGGCTCTTGTAGGCGTACTGGGTCTGCTCGCTCTCCGGGCTGCCGGAACGGACAACCTGCTTGCGCTCCGATTTGCGGGTTATGGCGTAGGGCTTCTCCCCCTCTCCGGAGATCAGGGACCCCAGATCGCCCTCCAGGGACTTGGCCAGCTTGAGCACGGTGCCGAGCTGGGGCTGGAGCTCCCCGCTTTCGATCCGGGAGAGTGTGTCCGCCTCAACCCCGGAGAGCCGAGAGAGCTCCTGGAGGGACAGCCCCTGCCTCTCGCGCAGATGGCGCATCCTGTTGCCCACTTCCTGGAGCTCCTGCTCCGGAACCTCTTCGATCTCGCCGGTCAAATCCTCGAAATAGTCCACGCTCACATAGGGTGGCGTGTTCTTTTTTTCCTGCATAAGCACTCCTTCGTTAGCGCCGGGCCCGACAGATGTCGCGGGCCCGACCTAGCCCTTGGCCCATTCCGGCACTTCTGCCTGGGACTTCCACTCCGCCGGGACCTTCTGGTCCGGGCTCTCGCCGCGCTTTTCCTTCTTGCCCTTCAGTCCCGGACGAGCGAATTCGGGATGTCCCTCCGTCTGCTTGCGGCCGTGGACCACGGCCTCGGAACGGAGCTTCCGGCCCACGGTCTTCTCCATGAGCTGGCCCAGCCTGATGATGCGATCCACATCGTAGCCGTGCTCAATGCCCATTTCGTCCACCTGGACCAGGAGATCCTCCAGGCAGAGCAGCCCCACGAAGCGCGGATCTGCGTAATAGTACTCCCCTGTTCCCGGAACCGGCCGATCGTCGAGGAAGTTGGCGGGCTGGCCGCCCATGCCGCCCAGGGTGGCCTCGTAGTTGGTGATTCCGGCCTGCAGCGTGGCCAGAATCGAGGCCGGGGCCATGCGCCTGGTTTCGTGGAAATGGGCGATATGCCGCTCCGTATCCGGGATCTCGTCCAGGATCATGGAAAAGTAGCGGTACACCTCGGCCGCAGAGGCGCTGCCGTCGTGATCGGCGTGCTCCACGTCATTGGCCCCGAGATCCAGCCAGCGCTTGGTGAACTCCACCGCGTCCCTGAGCTCCGTGGCCCCGGTAATGGGGCTGCCCCATATGGTGCTCACGGTGCCGCACATCTTGATGCCCGCGTCGTTGCACTTCCTGATGCAGCGCTCGGCCTCCTCCCAGTATTCGGGCAGGGTGGTGCCGGAGTTGGCAAAGTGATGCTCCTCTTCCGTGGAGACCATCATGAGCACGCGGTCCGGGCCGATGCCGCGCTCCTTCAGATCGATGGCGCGATCCACTGCCGGCTCGCGGATGGTGACGCAGGTCAGGCAGACCTGATCCGGGTCCACCCCCCTCTTGGCGCAGCGCTTGTAAAACCGTTCGCTGCGCAGATAGGCCATCACTTCCTCGGCGTCGCTGAACTGGGGCACTATATAGGGGCTGCCCAGGTTGGTCACCTCGATGGAGCGGCATCCGGCGAAGATGAGGTTCTCCGCATAGTACTTCTTGGCCTCGGTGGAGATGAACCGCTCCTCGTGCTGGAAGCCGTCTCTGACCGTGATATCCCCGATGGTTACCTTGTGGGGCATGCGGGGGAAGATAGTCCACAGATCGTGTTCACTCATCGCCATTCTCCTTGGCTGCTGTTTGCGAGACGTCTAGCACCCTTATCCCGCGGGCCTTGCGGCCCTGATAATTCCGCTATTCCCAAAATGCCGATTCACTCCCGGCGAACCGGCCTCTTCCTTTGCTCCGCTAGCCCATAGCCCCTCGCCTGACTTAGAACCTGAAATTCCCGAATCCGGGCTCGTCGATGGGCTGCAGCAGGCTGACCTCGAAGGCCGTGGCCAGCCAGTCCCGGATCTCGGAGAACTTGAGCACTCTATCGTTGAACAGCCTGGCGGAACAGAAGAAGGGATGGGCCTCGCCGTCGTATTTTTCGATCATCTGGTTCTGGAACTCCTGCTCCTCCTCCTTGCTCATGGGATTGCCCTGGGATTCGCGCTTGCGCTTCTCGATGGAGAGCAGGACCCCCGCAGCGCTGCGACCGCTCATGACCGAGGTCCGCGAGCGCATGGTGGAGAACAGGAAGTGGGGCCTGTAGGCCCTTCCGCACATCCCGTAGTTGGCCGCCCCGTGATCCGGGCCGATCACCAGCTGGATCCTGGGCACCTGGGCGCAGGCGACGGCGCGAACCATATTGGCCCCGAACTTGCCGATCCCCATGTGCTCTGAATCGGAGCCGACCATGTATCCCGGGGAATTCTGCACGAAGAGCAGGGGAATCTTCTCCTGGCTGCAGCGGACGATCCACTCCGCAGCCTTCTCCGCCGCCTCTTTGAAGATGATGCCCACCTTGTTCGAGGCGACCACTCCCACGGGAATCCCCTTGAGCCGGAGCTTGCCGGTGACAATATTGTCTCCCTTGCCAGGGGCGTAGCGACGCTTGTACTCGATGAACTCGCTGTCGTCCCCGATTGTTCGAAGGAAAGCTCGCGCGTCCAGGCCGTGATTCACAGCAGGAAGGTTCTCGTAGATGCTTTCCATCGGCACCTTGGGGGCCTTCTCCGGATAGCGCCGGATCTGCAGGGTCTGCGGCGGCTCCAGGGAGAGGATCTCCCGGATCTTGTCGATGCCCTCCTCCTGCGTTTCGGCAAAGGAATCCGCACCCCCGGAGATCCGGGTGTGCACATCCGCCCCGCCAAGTTCCTCTGCGGTGATGTCCTCCCCTGTGGCCATCTTGACCAGGGGCGGACCGCCCAGAAAGGAGTAGGCCAGCTTGTCCACCATGACCGCCTGGCAGGCCATGAACACGATATAGGCCCCTCCCGCGGTGTTGCCCCCTGTGCTCATGGTGACCTGCTTCAGGCCCTTGGCGGACATGCGCGCCATGTTGTAGAAGAGCGAGCCGAAGTGCTGGTCGTCCGGGAAGACCTCCGCCTGCATGGGCAGATAGGCGCCCGCGGAGTCCGCGATATAGACGCAGTTCAGGCCACACCGCTCGGCAATAGCCTGGGCCCGGAGATGCTTCTTCAGGGTTATGGGAAAATAGGCCCCGGCCTTGACCCGGCTGTCGTTGGCCACAATCACGGTCCAGTTGCATTGCATCTTGCCCAGACCGGTCACAATACCAGCGCAGGGAACGTCCTCTGTATCCGGATAGTTCATGCCGAATCCCGCGATGCGGCTGAACTCGTAGAAACCCGTTCCGGAGTCGATCAGGCGGTCGATCAGCTCCCGCACCGGGCGCTTGCCCTGCTTGCGCAGCTTGTCGATCGCCTTCTGTCCCCCCGGCCAGTAGGCGTGTTCCAGGAGCTCGTCCAGTTTCCTCTCTTCGTCTTCCCAGTTGAACTGAGTCGTGGAGCTGTGTTGGTTCATGGCGCACCTCGATGCTGCTGCGATTTACTGTCCCGTATACTGGGGCTTGCGCTTTTCCTTGAAGGCCCGAAGACCCTCCAGACGGTCCTCGGTGGGGATGGTGACCCAATATGCGGCCGACTCGATGGCCAGACCGGTGGCCATGTCCGTCTCCAGCCCCCTGTTGATGGCGAACTTGGCCTGCTCCACGGCAACGGGGCCGTTCTCCGCAATGGCCTCCGCGGTTTCCCGGCATTTGGATAGCAGCCCCTCCGGAGGACACGCTTCGGTAACCAGACCGATCCGCTCCGCCTCAGCCGCGTCAATGCGCCGGCCGGTCAGGATCATCTCCTTGGCCCGGCTCCGACCCACTATGCGCGGCAGACGCTGAGTCCCGCCGGCACCGGGGATGATGGCCAGCTTGGTCTCGGTCAGCCCCATGGTCGCTGTTTCCGCGGCAAAACGGATGTCGCAGGCCAGGGCCAGCTCCGTGCCCCCGCCGAGGGCCACTCCGTTGATCGCTGCGATCACCGGCTTGTTCAGATCCTCGATCTCGCTGAACAAGGTACGAATGGTGTGGATGTACTCCTTCACCTGCTCCTGGCTCATTCCGGCGCGCTCCTTGAGGTCGGCGCCTGCACAGAACGCCTTTTCCCCTGCGCCGAAAAGGATGAGGGCCCTGATGTCCCTGCGCGTGCGCAGGGCGTGGATCTGGTCCCGCAGGGCGAGCAAAAGATCCATGTTCAGGGCGTTCATCGCGTCCGGCCGATTCAGGGTCAGCAGGCAAACATGCCCGTCCTCCTCCACGTGAAGACCTTCCCGGCTCATTGTGCTGCCTCCTGCTAAACAATCTTGCTTGAAGGGTTCCCCATCTTTCGTTTCGGGTTCCCCGTTTTCCGTTCAGCGCTGCTGGTTCAAGGATCTGCTGCTAGGACGCCGCGCCCCGCTTACTGGAGATGCCTGGCGTTGAACTGCTCCCTGAGCTTGTATTTCTGCACCTTGCCGCTGGCGGTTGTGGGGAATTCCTCGACGAAATCGATGTACTCCGGGATCTTGTAATAGGCTATCTGGCCGCGGCAGAAATCGCGGATCTCCTCCTCGTCCGCATCCTCATCCTCCCTGAGCTGGATGAACGCGGCGACCTCCTCGCCGTACTTCTGGCTGGGCACGCCGACCACCTGGGCGTCCTTGATCCTGGGATGGGTGTAGAGGAACTCCTCGATTTCGCGGGGATAGATATTCTCCCCGCCCCGGATGATCATGTCCTTGAGGCGGCCCACGATGGTGCAGTTGCCCTCCTCGTCCATTACGGCTAGATCCCCGGTATAGAGCCATCCGTCGCTGTCGATCACTTCCCGCGTCTTCTCCGGCATCTTGTAGTAGCCCTTCATGATGTGGTATCCGCGGCTGATCAGCTCTCCGGTCTGGCCAGGGGACAACTCCTCCTTGGTGTCCTGATCCACGATCTTGACCTCGACGTTGGGCAGGGCCCGGCCCACGGTTTCCGTGCGCACCTGCAGCGAATCGTGGCGTCTGGTCTGGGTGATGCCCGGAGAGGCCTCGGTCTGTCCGTAGACAATGGTCATCTCCTTGGCCCCCATCTTGTCGATCACGCCCCGCATAACCTCCACGGGGCAGGTGGAGCCCGCCATCACCCCGGTGCGCAGACGGGATGTATCGTAGCTCTTCGTCTCCATTTCCTCCAGCTCGGCGATGAACATGGTGGGGACCCCGTGGACCGCGGTGCACTGCAGGGCGTCGATCGTTTCCAGGACCTTGGGCGCGGTGAAGGAGGTCACCGGAGCCATGGTCGTGCCGGAGACCATGGAGCACATGGTACCGATAACACACCCGAAACAGTGGAAAAAGGGAACAGGAATGCACAGGGTGTCCTCCGGGGAGAGAGCCATGATCTCGGCCATGCTGGAGGCATTGCCGAGCAGGTTGCTGTGGGTGAGCATCACCCCCTTGGGATAGCCGGTCGTTCCGGAGGTGTACTGCATCATGATCACGTCGTCCGGATCCAGGCTGTCCTCGCGGATCCTGAGCTCCTCGTCACCGATGTTCCCCCCCATCTCCAGCATGTCCTTCCAGGTATACATTCCCGGAAGCCGCTCCTCGCCCAGATAGACCACGTTCTTCAGATAGGGGAGCTTGTCCGACTGCAGCTGGCCGGGCTGGCTCTCCTTGAGCTCGGGACAGACCTCGTAAATCACCTTGATGTATTCCTCCGGATCCCGGACGCCGCCGGTCAGGATCAGGGTAGTGGCATCGGACTGCTGAAGCAGGTATTCCAGCTCAAAGGCGCGGAAGTTGGTGTTCACCGTAACCATAACCGCACCCATCTTGGCGCTCCCGAACTGTGTATAGACCCATTCCGGCAGGTTGTGGGACCAGAAGGCGATGTGGTCGCCCTTCCGGACGCCGAGGGCCATCAGTCCCTTGGCCACTTGATTGCACTCCTCGCTGAACTCGGTAAAGGTCTTCTGCAAGCCATACTCGTGGTAGGCCAGGGCGATCCGATCACCCAGAGACTTCGCGTTGCTCTCCACCACATCGCCGATTCGGGTCCGTCCTATCTCCATTGTCATGTATACGGAACCTCCTTCGCCTTGCTTTTTTTCGGGAAAAGGTGTCTCACCTACCGAATTATCCTGAAAATTTGCGATCAAGGCGATCAGCAGCCTATATATCTGGAGATCACGATGCGCTGCACCTCCGAGGTGCCCTCCCCAATCTCCAGGAGCTTCTGGTCGCGGTAGAAGCGCTCCACGTCGTAATCCTGCATCAAACCGTATCCGCCGTGGATCTGCACCGCCCTGTCCGCCACCCGGCTCATGACCTCGGAACAGTAGAGCTTGGCCATGGCCGCCTCCTTGGCGAAATAACGGTTGTTGTCCCGGAGCCAGCAGGCCTTGTACAGGAGGTTTCTGGCGCATTCGATCTCCATGGCGCTGTCCGCGAGCTTGAATCCCACGGCCTGGAACTTGGAGATGGGCTGGCCGAACTGCTCCCGGGTCTTGGCGTAGTGCAGGGCCTTGTCATAGGCCCCTTGGGCTCCGCCCAGCCCCATCGCGCCGATGGAAAGCCGTCCCCCGTCCAGGGTCTGCAGCATCTGGTGGAATCCATCTCCCTGCTTGCCCAGGACATTCTCATCCGGGACCCGGACGTTGTCCAAATAGATCTCCGCTGTGTTGGAAGCCCGCCACATCATCTTTCCGTGCATGGGCACGGCCTGGAAACCCTTGGTTCCCTGCTCCACCAAAAAGCAGGTGTGCTCCGGCTTGCCATTCTCCTTCGTTCCGGTTATCGCCTGGACCGTGACGCCCAGGGTCATCTCGCAGGCCGCATTGGTGATGAAGATCTTGGAGCCGTTGATGACCCATTCATTCCCATCCCTGACCGCTGTCGTCTGGCTCCCTCCGGCGTCTGATCCAGCTCCGGGCTCGGTCAGCCCGAATCCCCATAGGGCCTCGCCACGGCAGAGCCTGGGCAGATACCGCTCTTTCTGCTCCTGGGTGCCGAAGTAATACAAGGGGCCGATACCCAGGGAGTTGGCAGCGGCCACGGTTGCCGCCTGGGAGCCGTCCACGCGGGCCAGCTCCTCAACCGCGATGATGTAAGACAGGTAGTCCATATCCTGCCCGTCGTAGCGATCCGGAACGATCATGCCGAAGAGCCCGATATCCCCCATCTTCCGGGTCAGCTCCGGCGAAAATTCCTCCCGTTGGTCGAGCTCTGCGGCTACGGGCGCGACTTCCTTCCTGGCGAACTTGCGGACCTCCTTGCGAAGCATCTCCTGCTCTTTGCTCAAGTCGAAATCCATTCTTGCCCTCCTTCTTCTTGCCCGACTGCGCATCAGGTCCGAATGGGCTTGCCCCAATCGACGGATACACGGCATTCCGCATCATTATGACGCGGGCGACAGAGCCACATGCAGATCGATCCGCGGCTTACTTCGGTTTAAATCCACAAACACTGTTCGCGGAAAAGGCGTCTTTGTCTTTCTCATCTTTTTTGGCAAATGGTTGCGGCCAGCGCTCGGCTCCAGCTCAACAGGTCAGGGTCCGGAACGGACCTTGGCCGGAAACGTTTTGCCGTATAGGGACTCCAGCAATGCGGTCACCCGGGCTAGAGCCTCCAGATCGATTCCCGTGGCCGCCCCCAGACGGCTGCACAAAAAGGCGGTATCCTCTGTAGGGATATTCCCGGCTGCTCCCGGATGAAACGGGCAACCGCCCATTCCGCCGACTGCGGTATCAAAGCGGGTGACGCCCAGTTGCAGGGCCCGGAGGACATTGGCCAGTCCCAATCCACGGGTATCGTGGAGATGCAACGCATGGAACGCTTGAGGAGCGACTTCCCGCAATACGGACACCCGCTCCTCAATTGCAGGAGGGTCGGCCACACCGGGCGTATCCGCCAAAACGACCTCCTCGGCCCCGGCGCTGTACAATGTCCGCACCGCCTCCTGCACACGGTGAAGCGGAACCGGGCCCTCCAGAACGCACCCGAAGGCGCACTGCAGGCTCACCCGTGCCGATCGGCCCGCACTCTTGCACATGGCAAGCATCTCCTGGGCCTCGGAAAGGGACCGCTCCCGGGACATGGCGGTATTGCGGCGACTGTGCGCGTCACTCAGGGACAGGGAAACCTCTATGCGGTGAACGGGTGTCGCAAGGGCACGCCTCACACCTTTCGCATTCAGGGTCAGGGCGAGATAGCTCACCCCCTCACGGAAGGGGAGCACGGCAAGTAGTTCTTCGGCATCGGCAAGCTGGGGGACGCGTTCGGGATTCACGAAGGAGGCCACCTGGATCTCGCGGAGGCCGGCTTCGAGCAACCCCCGGATTACATGGTCCTTTTCCTGTGTGGACAAAACGCGATTTTCGGATTGGAATCCGTCCCGCGGTCCCACATCGACGAGATCGACGCCTTCCGGATAACGGTGCATGCCTCATCCGAAGAGATAATCGTTTCAGGCCAAAACCGCATTTTGCGGAACAAATAACGAAGAGCACCCTATTTCAGGAAATCATACTCCGGAAATGGTAAAATTTTTGAACGAAAATGGTATACTTATATCAGCGTGTCAAGCAAAGTGGCATCTTTTTGTTGGTATATATCTCTGCATAACCGGAACAGGGATGGGAGACACCCCTCAAACTGCCCTTTCCATGGCCTATTTAAAAAAAGGTGTGCGAATCGAGGAAGGACACATTCAAACAAACAAGCCTATCCCCTTGACAATTTTTACTCGATCCAATAGAGCTGTAGAACTACTATACCAAAGGCCATAAGGACATGACCTTCGCTTCCTTTTTTTCTCGCTTGACCCTAGCTTGCCGCTCCTTACGGACAAGCTCGGCAAGGGACTTTCAGCCGGCGCATCCTTTTGTGCGGAGGACATAAGCGCCACAGCTCGCACGGGTTTGAAGCATCCGGATTTACTCCGTTCGCCGAAGTCAACGCCAACGAAAGCGAGAAGCCTATGACAGCGCGCAGCTTCTCCGGCGGCCTCCTCTTGCCCCGAACCTCTCAGCCCGAGCCGCAACCCTTCGAACGTGTTCCCATCCCGGAAACGTTATACCTGCCCATGAAGCAGCACAAGGGAGCCAGCTGCAGACCGGTCTTCAAAAAGGACCAGCCTGTCCAGCGGGGCCAAGTGGTTGGCCAAAGCTCAGAGACCTCGATTCTGAGCCCTGTTAACGGCCATGTCTCGGAAGTGAACAAAAATTTCCGCCACTTTGACGGCACGCTCACCACCGGCTTGACCATAACAACCTCTGAGGAGTCCGGACAGGAAGAGCAGCCCGCCGCCGAGGGGCCGGTCATGGACAAGATCCTGTACCGCGGTGTGCTCGACTCCGGAGCGGCGCAGCCATTGATGCGCAAGCTGGTCAGGGCCCAGGAGAAGGGCGTACGGACCCTGATCATAAGCAGCCTGGACGAGTTCTTCATCTTCGGCTCCAGAGCCGCCCTGCTCGTGCACCACACCCAGGAAACTCTGGAAGGAATCCAGCTCCTGCAGCGCATCCTGCGACCGGAAGTGACCTATCTCGCGGTCTATGAGGAGTGCCTCCCCCTTATTCGCGAAGCTGGTCCAATCCCCGACTCCATTCGCCTGGTTCCCCTCCAGGCCAAACACCCCCAGCACAAGGACCCGCTTCTTGTCTCAGCCATTACCGGCCAGGAATATCCCATGGAGTCCTCCCCTCTTGAGCTGGGGATCGCTTCCCTCAGCCTGGAGACGGCCTCCACTCTGGCCAGGGTCATTCAACACGAGGAAACCAATACGGCCAAGGCGCTTACCGTGCTCGGTCCCGATCCCAAACAGCAGCACAATGTCTGGGTTCCCCTGGGCGCGCCCATACGCCATGTGCTTGAACATATGGGAGGAAACACCGAGGAGGTGGCCAAGGTCATCGTCGGCGGCCCCTTGAGCGGCACGGCCCTGTCCAGCCTGGACTATCCGGTCACCAAGGAGATGGACCAGATCCACTTCCACAGGGCCCAGGACCAGATCACCTATTCCTCGGAGATCTGCGTCAAGTGCGGCTACTGCGTGGAAGTCTGCCCCATGCGCCTGATGCCCTTTCTCCTGTCCGGATATTCCTCCACCGGATATATAGACATGGCCGCGGAGAACGACATCTTCAGCTGCATCGAGTGCGGTTGCTGCGCCTATGTCTGCCCCGTCCAAATCCCGTTGGTCCAGTGGATCCAGGTTGGGAAATCCCGGCTTTCCACCAATCTAAGGAGCGAGGCGCTATGAGCGAGTTCAAACTCACCGTGACCCCGTCGCCTCATGTACACAGCGGAAACAGCTTGTCCAGGATGATGCGGGATTTCACCATTGCCCTGCTTCCCGCGACCATTTTCGGGATCTACTTTTTCGGTCCGGACGTGGTGCGCAGCGTTCTCATCGCCGTCGTCTCCGCGGTGGTTTGGGAGGGTCTGAGCCAATGGCTCTCCGGGCGCAAGCTGGAGCTGGACAACCTGCACGCCGTTTTCAGCGGCCTCCTGCTCGCCCTGATCCTGCCTCCGGGTCTGCCCTGGTGGACCATTCTCGTGGGCACTCTGCTCATGGTCATGCTGGGGAAGGAAGCCTTTGGCGGATACGGGAGCAACCCCTTCAACAGCGTGCTTGTCGCCTGGGTCGCTCTCCAGCTTTCCTATCCGGACTACATGGCCCAGTGGATCCTCCCTCTGGCCGATCCGGCAACCACCTCCTCACCCATGGAGGTCTTCACCAGCCAGGGACCGGCGTACGTGCGGGAATACTTCTCCTACACCAATCTCTTCCTGGGGCGCACAGCCGGCTTCACCGGCCAGGTTTCCGCGCTCATGCTGCTCATCGGCGGGGCCTATCTCCTTTGGCGCAAGACCATCAACTGGAGGATCCCCGTCAGTTACCTCGCAGGGGTGTTTTTCTTCGCCGGCATCTTTTGGCTGCTGGGGACCGGCGCCTACGCCGATCCCGTCTTCCATCTCCTGGCCGGGGGAACCATGATCAGCGCCTTTTTCCTGGCGACGGACCTGCCCTCCTCGCCGACAACGCCGCAGGGAATGATTCTCTTCGGCCTCGGAGCAGGCATTCTGACCGTCACCATCCGAACCTGGGGCGCATGGACATTCGGGGCCTTCTACGCAGTGCTCATTTTCAACATGTTCACCCCGTTTCTGGATAAAATCGCACCAGATGTCTACGGGAGGTAATTCGCGTGAGCCTGAGAGAGATTCTGCACATGGTCCTGATCCTCACCCTTTTCACTGGAGTCTGGGGAGGGCTGCTCTCACTGGTCAAGATAGCCACCGAGGATCAGATCGAATACCAGCGGATCAAGAACGTCAAGGCCCCCGCCCTGGAGAAGGCTTTCAGCGTGGAGTACACCAACGATCCGGTCCAGGAGCGCAAGGAAATCGTTGTGGGAAAGGACGCGAGCGGCGATCCCATCAAGCGCAACGTGTTCATCGCCAAGAAAAACGGCCGCATCGTCAGCGTGGCCTTTGAGGGGTACGGCTCAGGCTATGGCGGAGACATGGGCGTGATGGTGGCCATCGATCCCCGCGAGAACAGGGTCGAGGGCGTCGCCGTGACCACGCATTCGGAAACCCCGGGAGTGGGAACCGATCCCATGAAGGACCAATCCTTCATGGGCCAGTTCTCCGGGAAGGAGCTCTCCACGAACTTCGGGCCTGGCGGGCGCATGGACACCTACTCCGGAGCGACGTACACCTCGACGGGGATCATGGAGGGCGTTCAGAGCGCTGTCCGCCTCTATTCCCGGATCAAGGACAAAATTCTCTAACCCGAAACAGTCCGGCATTGGCGCTGTCTCACTCTTACCGAGGCAGGGGTATCGTGCTAAAGAGCGCCGCGTCTGCCGGCGCAGGCAAGGAGAGTAGCCATGTCCACCTTCTGGGGGGAATTCAGCAAGGGACTCTGGAAAGAGGTGCCGCCTTTCCGGTTCGTGCTCGGGCTCTGTCCCACCCTCGCCGTCACCGGCCAGGTCAGCAGCGCCCTGGGCCTTGGCTGCGGGGTTATCTTCGTGCTTTTGATCAGCAATACCCTGATCTCAGTCTTCAAGAACAGCATCCCATCCAAGATCCGGGTGCCGGTTTTCATTGTGATCATCGCCTCTGCGGTGACCATCGTCGAGCTCATGATGGAGGCCTACTTCTACACCCTCTATGAAGTGCTGGGCATCTGGATTCCCCTGATCGTGTGCAACTGCCTCATTCTCGGTCGAGGCGAGGCCTTCGCCCGCAAGAATCCCATCCATCTTTCAATGGCAGACGGCCTGGGCATGGGGGTGGGATTCACTCTTTCCCTGACAGTACTTGGAACCGTCCGGGAGATCATCGGCAGCGGTACCTGGTTCGGCCTGAATGTCCTCCCCTCTGCCTATATCGGATTCGACCTGCTGCAGAATCCTCCCGGGGCGTTCATCTGCCTGGGCCTGCTGCTGGCCCTGATCAATGTCATCTCCTCCAGGCTGGAAAGCAAGAGGCAGGCCTGCTAGGCGCCCGGGCGCCAAAGTGTTCATTTTCCCGGCAAGAAAGGGGTTCGCGTTATGGAAGACTACCTCATGATGATGATCTCGGCCATCTTCGCCAACAACATCCTGCTGATCCGCTTTCTGGGTCTCTGCCCCTACGTGGGGGTCTCGGGGAGCGTGAACAATTCCGTTGGCATGGCCGGGGCCACCCTGTTCGTCAACGTTCTGGCCAGCACCTTTACCTGGCTTGTATATAATTATCTCCTAGTTCCATTTGAGCTGGAATATCTGCGCACAGTCGCCTTCATCCTGGTCATCGCCTCCCTGGTGCAGCTTGTGGAGATCGTGCTGCAGAAAACGGCACCAGCCCTGTATCGGGCTTTGGGTATATTCCTTCCCCTGATCACCACCAATTGCATGATTTTCGGCGTGGCAGTGCTCAACATCAACCAGGAGAACGACTTCCTCGAAGCCGTGATCTATGCCTTCGCGACAGCCATCGGCTTCGCCCTGGCCCTTCTCATCCTGGCCGGCATTCGGGAACGATTCGCCATCGGCAAGGTCCCCACAACAATGCGTGGTGTCCCCATTGCCATGATAACCGCCGGCCTCATGGGGCTCTGCTTCCAGGGATTCATCGGATTGGGCCAGTAACGTCCAGAGAACAGAGGAAAAAAGACAGATCCACAAGAGACAAGACGCAAGAAACCTTCAGCATCCATACGAAACACTCTGCTCCAAGCCACGGCTGATGACTCGTTGTCCGTGACGCGCCCCAAGTCTTTCGGAAGCCGTCAACCGTAACCAGTGAACCGAAGAGTTCCCCAATAGGAACCAATTGAAGGAGCATCCCACATGATGCCCATACTCAACGCCGTCATGGTCATGGCCTTCCTCGGCATCCTTTTGAGCTTTGTGCTCGGATTCGCCGCCAAGGTGTTCTACGTTTACGTGGATCCGCGCATCGAATCCATCGCGGACATGCTGCCCGGTGCCAACTGCGGAGGCTGCGGCTACGCCAGTTGCAACGCCTATGCCGAGGCCATCGTCAACGAGGGCGAGTCCGCCACGCTGTGCGTTGCCGGGGGCGAGGATGTCACGGAAAACGTCTGCACCCTCCTGGGTATTGAGGCGGAAGCCGGCGCGCGCAACGTGGCCCAGATCTTCTGCCGCGGCTCCAGAGACAAGGCGGTCCACCTCTTCGAGTACGGCGGCGCCGAGGACTGTGTCGCCGCCCAAATCGGCACCGGCGGGGACAAGGCCTGCAAGCACGGTTGCCTGGGACTGGCCACATGCGTGCGCGTCTGCCCCTTCGGGGCTCTGAGCATGGGGAGCGACGGGCTCCCCCATGTGGACATTGACCTCTGTACGGGGTGCGGCAACTGCGTGGCGGTCTGCCCCAGAAGCATCCCCAAGCTGGTGCCCACCTCCCAAAAAGTGGCCAATCTGTGCACCTCCCAGGATGCGGGCAAGACAGTCAAGCAGGTCTGCCAAGTGGGCTGTATCGCCTGCGGCGTCTGCGTCAAGCAGTGCCCGGAAAAGGCTATCGCCATGCAGGGCAAGCTGGCTGTGGTGGATCCCGCCAAATGCACCGGACAGTACGTTTGTGTGGAGAAATGCCCCACAGGGTCCATGCAGAAGCTCTTCACCACCGAGGAGGAGCAAGCCGCCGAAGAAGAAGCGGGCCAATCCACGGAAGCAGCCGAGGTAACCGAATCGGGAGAAAGCGCCGAAAAAACGCAGCAGGATTCCGCCTGAACACTTCGATTCTGAATGGTTGTAAGCCCGAATAGTTTGAACAGGTAAAACAGGTCAGGTTCTTCTCCCACACAGCGATGAGTGTGGCCCAGCTTTTTTGGGTCGCGCCCTAACCGTTCACCAAAACCTTCTGAGGAATCGCCTCCAATCTTCTATGACAAACACCGTTGAAACGGAGACCGGAGAGGTCATTCACCTGCTCCCGGGCAACAGAGTCAAGGTTAAAATCCCCATGGGGGCCTCTTGCGGAGCCTGCGACAACAAGGATCTCTGCGAGCCCTTCGGCCGGGACTACATGGTAGTGGAGGCCGCGAACCCCTTGAGGGCCCGCCCAGGCCAGGTGGTGCAAGTGAGCTTCACACCGGAAAAATCCACCAAGGCCTTGCTTTTGCTCTATATCCTTCCGCTCGCTGCTCTCATCCTTGGAGCGATGCTGGGGCACCAACTGGCCCTGTTCGGGGCACAGAATCTCTCCAGCGCCATATTGAGCCTCGGTTTCGTTGCCCTCACCTTTACGGGCATTCGCTTCTTCACGCAGCGCAGCTACGCCGAGCATCCAGAAAAACAGCCGCGTGTGAGCAAGATCGTGAATTGATCCTTGGCCGGGCCACCACCCCCCTTTTTGGAGCGCTCCCTGGCCACCCCGGCAATTACTCTTTTTTTCATCACCCTCATACGACTGGACAGGCCACCCACCTCCTGATAATGTTCTTTCCTCACAGCAAGCGGCCCCACTTCTTCAAACGGCTCACGGGTCCTGTCGCCCCTGATGCCGTTGACCGCGCAACCGCTACAGCGGAGTATTTCAATGGCAAAGCCCAAGGTGAAGGGACACAATATCAAGCGATCCTGGTGCAAGGGCTGCGGCATATGCGTCGCTTTCTGCCCCAAGGAGGTCCTCGAGCTCGACAAGGAACAAAAGGTCATTCCCGAGCGGGCCTCTGAGTGCGTCGGATGCAAAACCTGTGAACGCATGTGCCCTGACTTGGCCCTTACAATCGAGCTGGAGCAAGACGATGACGCAAAAGACTGAATTCATCCAGGGGAACGAGGTCTGCGTCAACGCGGCCCTGTATGCCGGAGTGGACTTTTTTGCAGGCTACCCCATCACCCCTTCCTCGGAAATTATGGAAACCATGGCCAAGCGCCTGCCGCAGATCGGAGGGAAGTTCCTGCAAATGGAGGACGAGATCTCTTCCCTCTGTGCCATCATCGGCGCCTCTCTGACCGGGCACAAGGTCATGACCGCCACGAGCGGGCCCGGCTTTTCCCTGATGCAGGAAGCCCTCGGCTTTGGCGTCATGGCGGAGATCCCCTGCGTCATCGCCGATGTACAGCGCGGCGGCCCCTCGACGGGCCTGCCTACGCACGGGAGCCAGGGCGACGTGTATCAGGCCAGGTGGGGAACTCACGGTGATCACACCATTATCGCCCTAACCGCTTCGAACCATCAGGACCTTTTCACCATGACCGTCGAGGCCTTCAATATGGCCGAGACCTACCGCACGCCGGTTATCCTGCTGATGGACGAAATAACGGGTCACACCAGGGAGCCGGTCACCCAACCGGAAGAGGGAGAAATTCCCATAATCGGCAGACTGCGCACCTCGGTCCCGGAAGGGGTGGACTATCATCCCTACCTGCCGCGTGAGGACGGGCGCCTGCCCATGTCCGACTTCGGGGGCAAGCACCGCTACAACGTTACCGGCCTGTATCACGACATGTGGGGTTTCCCCACAACGGACCCCCAGGTGATCCACGGCCTGATCCACCATCTCACGGACAAGATCGAGAACAACGCCCACGAGATCACCCGCTACCGGGAATACTATCTGGATGACGCCCACACCGTGCTCATATCCTACGGGTGTTCGGCGCGCACTGCCCTTCACGTGGTCAACAGCCGACGCAGACGCGGAGAGAAGCTTGGTCTTCTGGAACTGCAGAGCATATGGCCCTTTCCTTCCGAGCTCATCCGGGCCAAGTGCGCACATGCCAGCTATATCCTGGTTGTGGAAATGAACATGGGTCAGGTCGTGCATGAAGTCAAAAAGGCGGTGCACGATCCTGAGAGCGTCTATCTGGCCAATCGAGTGGACGGCGAGTTCATCACGCCGACGGATGTTCGCAACATCATGCGCCTGATCCACGGCAGAGGAGTCTGATTCATGCCTGTCGAACAGTACATGCGCGAGCGTTTTTTTCCCCATATCTGGTGCCCCGGCTGCGGACACGGCATTGTCCTGAACAACATGCTCAGGGCGGTGGACGAGCTGCAGCTGGACCAGAACGAGATGGTCATGGTTTCCGGAATCGGATGTTCCTCCCGGATTTCCGGATACGTGGATTTTCATTCCCTGCATACCCTGCACGGACGGGCTCTGGCCTTCGCCACGGGCATCAAGATGAGCCAGCCCAATCTGTCCGTGATCTGCCCCATGGGCGACGGAGACGCCCTGGCCATAGGGGGGAATCATTTCATTCACGCCTGTCGGCGCAATATGGACCTCACCGCCATCGTCATGAACAACCGGATTTACGGCATGACCGGCGGTCAGTTCTCCCCCCTGTCGGGTACGGGGGTTGCGGCGACCACTTCCCCGCAGATGACCATTGACCGGGAGTTCGACATCTCCTCCTTGTCCCTGGCTTCAGGGGCGACATTCGTGGCCCGGACCACTGCATACCACTACAGGGAAATCACCAACTATATCAAAGAAGCGCTGCAACATCCGGGATTCTCCGTTGTGGAAATCCTTTCCCAGTGCCCCACTCACTTCGGGCGTCGGAACAAACTGGGCGACTCTCCGGAGATGCTCAAGCTGTACAAACAGAACACGACCCGGGTCGGGTCCGAGGCCAAACAGCAAAATCCTGAGCTCATCGAGCGCGGTATTTTTCGACAGGAAATAGCTCCGGAATACTGCGACGAATACGACAAACTTATCAACCGGGCACAACAGGGCTAGGCCATGTCCAGACATCGACTTATATTTGCCGGATCGGGAGGCCAGGGCGTTATCACCGCGGCGATCATTCTTGCCGAAGCAGCGGTTCTCTACGAGGGCCAGAACGCGGTGCAGTCCCAGAGCTATGGGGCGGCTGCGCGGGGAGGTATTTCCCGCTCGGATGTGATCCTTTCCGACGCCCCCATCCACTTTCCCAAGGTCAACCAGCCCAATACCCTTCTCTGTTTGACCCAGGAAGCGTACAATAAGTTCAACACAGTCATCCGTCCCGGCGGCATTCTCATCACGGACACATATTTCGTGAGCCTCGACACCAGGGCGGAGGCGCGCATTTACCATCTCCCCCTGTACAACAGCATCATGGAGGAGATCGGCAAGCCTGTGGTCTTCAATATCTGCCTCCTCGGAGCCCTGCAGGCTCTGACCGGTCTCGTGCAGCTCGATTCGCTGAACCAGGTTCTGAAAAAACGCATTCCCTCCAAATTCCTGGACATCAATGAAAGGGCCCTGCAGCTTGGGGCGGAGATCGGCCAGGAAGCCGAGGTCTATACTCCCTAGCGCTGAGCTCGCCTCCAGGACTTTTTCCGTCACCCCTGCATCCATTCATCGAATGGGTGCAGGGGTGTTCTTGTTTCTCTCCTATTCACCAATCGAGACAATCTCTACTGCTTCCGATTGCTTCTTGAAGCCGGGCTTCGTTTTCATTGGCGCCGGCCCCGATAACCACGAAGCATGAAAATGGAGCGAGGTTGGGCCAGAAGGCAGAAAACCCAGGACGGATATCAGACTCATATGAAACATGAGGCAAGCTCCTATACCGAATGAAACACGGCTTCAGCGCACATCCCCGTCTCCTCGCGCCCGATAATTTCACCA
>CAYNCR010000007.1:0-24937 GCA_964395575.1 uncultured Desulfohalobiaceae bacterium | reverse complement strand
GCTGTCTCCGGGCAGCGCCTCGCCTTCCCACTGGAGCCGATTCACCAGGTTCCTGCGGCGCTGGATCTCCACGTCCAGGCGCAGCTTCTCCTGCTGCAGATTGTGGATCCGCTCCGGATAGACCACTCCGGCGTCAACGTCCTCCGCGGAGCACAGCTGCTTCAGCTCCCGCTCCGTCTCCTGCCGCCGGTCCGACAGGTCCTTGATCTCCGCCTCAAGGCGCTCAATATCACTCGACGATGTATCGCCGCCGTTTTGTCCCATGAGTTTTCCTCCCTTTTTCCTCCCGAGCCGCAAAGGCGTCCTGCGGCCTGGGCAGGGCGTTGTATACGGTCCAGAAATCGGGCCAATCCCCGTGGAGCTCTCCCGGATTGCGCAACACGATCCCCGGCCGCCGCAGGGCGATCAGGGAGAGCGCCATGGTCCAGCCGGAATCCGGGCTGGTGAGCTCCGGAGTCCGCCCGCTGTCTCCGGACAGAGATGCAACATGCAGGAGCTCCCCTTCAAAGGAGACCTCGGCCCCCAGCTCACGGGCAGCCTCCAGAGCGAATTCCGTCCTTTCCCCGGGGGGAAGACGCAGTTTGGCTCCTTCAACGGCCATCCCCAGGGACACGGCCAGAGGAGCGACCCAAGGGGTCTCGCGCAGATCGAGCTCCGCCTCTTCACCGGATGGCTCCGTCGACCTTGCTACGACGGCTTCCTCGTCCTCCTCGAGGACGATGTCAAAGGCCCCAAGCATCCGGGTCAGAGTATCGCGCCTGGTGCTGCCTTCAACGAATCCTCCGCTCAGGCGGGTCCAACCGCCCACAAAACGGGGGATGGCCAGCAGATAGGCCCCAAGCTCCGGGTCCACGGGAAGATCGGGCTTCCACGGTTTTTCCCTCTCCCCGGGCTCAAGGCGCAGCACCCCCGGCTCCAGGGTAAAATCCACTCCGCATGCTGCAAGGATCTCGCAGGCCGGCTCCAGATGCTCGCGCCAGCCGCCCTGGTTCCAGGTAATGCGCATCCCCCGTTTCGCGGCATGGAAAAAGCCGTGGCACAGCACCAGAGCCAGCCCCATTTCGCGCGGGGCGTCATCCGGCAGAACGATGTCCTCCTCGGGATTGCCGCTGGCCTCCAGCCGCATGGGCAGCCCCTTGTTGCCCGGCAGGATGGATACCCCTCGTGCCCCCATTCGGGGCAGGAGCTCGAACAAGGGGCCCAGATCGGCCAGCCTGGCGCGGGTGCTGCCGGTTAGCTTGAAGCTCCCGGGCTTGAGCGCGGCCATGAACACCAGGAGATAGAGATTCAAGGCGTCCCCGCCCACGTATATGGATTTGCCGTTGAACTCCGTCTCCTGACCGGCCTCGGCCCATACCGCCTCCGAATCCCAGGACACGCGGGCTCCGACCTGTTGCAGGGCCTTGAGCAACTCGAACAGGTCGTCGTTCATCACCGGCCGCTCCAGCCGCAGGGAGGTTCCGGAAGCGGCGGCCAGGGCAAGCCACATCCTGGTAAGCTCCCGCTCCCTGGGCCCCTTCAGATCCACGGCCGCGGGATCCGCACGGGGCCGGAGCACGAACTCCTTGTCCGGAGGCCGTTCCGTGCGGTCGTAGGCCAGGCCGTTGAGCAGATGAAAGGCGCGGCGCAGAAGCTTCTCGTCCAGCCCTGTATCGCGGCTTTCCCTCTGCCAGACCTGCCAAAGGGCCTTTTCCATCTCCGGATCGGACAGCGACTGGCTCTTGGCCCGCCGATCCTGCAGGTGCCTGTCGAACAGCTCGCTCCGTCTGGCCAAAAGATGCATGAGCTCGCTGTCCACCTCGGCCAGCTCCTTCCGGAGCGATCCGGGGGTGTCACTCTTTTTCGCTGCCATAGCTCTCCAGCTTGCCGGGGTTTGGGGCCCGTTCGCGCCAATGCCATTCACGGGCCGGATAGACGAATGATTTCTAGCAGAGATCTCCTCGCGCAACAACCTCGCATATCCGGGGCTCCGGGCTGAATAGAACCTTCATTCCCGGGGCCACCCCGGGCACAGCGAAACATGAAAATGTCGCAAAGCGAAGGCGGGTGGACGCTGAAGCGCGGGTTTCATCCCGGGTTTTCCATGATGGGATACGCAACACCCCATCGACATTCCCGGATCACTTCCGGTGAAGCAGGATTCAAATGGTGTGAATGACGATGACTGGAGGGAATCAAGTACACCTCAGGCGGTACCAACAAAGCCAAGGTGTATTATGAAACTCAGCGAAGCGCTCCACCCGCCTTCGCCTCGCTATAAATCCCAATAAAAATCAGCAAGTTAAACGATTTTTTACAAAAAACTCCGTAGGAAAGACGGAACATCTCGCTTCGAGACCCCATAGAATCCCCTGCTCAGCGCCGCCAATGAGGGCTGTATAAAAGCTAGCTGTAGTCCTCCAGAACCTTTCGGGCTTTCTCGCTGTAATGAGGATGCCCGGCCTCGGCAGCTTCGCGCAAAAGGCGTTTGGCCTTGTCCCGATCTTCCCCCTGATCCAGCATGAGCCGGCCGGCAAAAACCTCAAGCTCCGGCCTGAAGGGGCTGTCCTCAGGCATAAGCTCCAGGGCCTCGCGGTAGTATTCCAGGGCCTTGGTCTTGTCCTGGCCGGCGAGCCAGGGAAGCACCTCGTAGAAACGGCCCAGGGCCATGACCGGCGTGGCGTCGTTGTAGCGCTTGTCCAGCTTGTAAGCCTTCTGCAGATGATTCCGCGTCTTGTCCTTAAGCCCCTCGCTCAGGGCTGTGAATATGCTTACCCCGTCGGAATAACTGCCCACGCAGACCCCGTAATAGAAGTTGCCCTCAACGCCTTCCGGACGCAATTCAACTGCCTCTGCCGCCAATTCCATGCCCTGTTTGCCGTAATCTGCGCAGATGTCCTTCCAGCCTTCCAGCTCTTCCAACTTAGCCTGTTTGGCGATCTTGCGGCAGGCCCGGGCACCCTTCCAGCGCGCCTGATAGCTCTCTGGTTTTTCTTCCGCTGCCTGCTTGTAGAACCGCACCGCTTCCTTGAGCTTGGCCATGCCTCCCGTGGCCTCGAGCTTCTCCGCCCGGGACAGCGCGTCCTCGGCCCCGACCTGGGACACACACATGAACAGCGCCAGGAACACCGCCAGAATTCCACTCCAATGTCGGCTCATAGATGCCTCCTTCCCCGTTTGTCGCAGATGACTTCCTTCCGTCCGTCCGGTAAGGAACAGGTCCCACGTGCCCGCACGGAAAACCTGTACGCCCATTGCGCGCACACCAACAATCCTGAGCAAAGACTAGTACCCGCAATAGCCACGTGTCAAGGCGAGGACCACGCCCCCTGCCTTAATAGTCGGCGCATACCCCATCAAGGAGCAGCACGACCTTTTGTTCAAAAAAATGTTCCTTTTCAGAGTCTTAATACCCAAGGACACCACCCCCCCCACCTTGCTGCCAGAAGCCGGCTCGAATCGAAATAAACCGCTTTTCAAAGAAAAAGAGAGTAATTTGAAGATTTGGTTTGCATAAACAAAATATTTGCTTTTAAAAGCAGCTCAATAGTTGTATTCAGCGTTTAAATTTCACATTTACTATTGCGTTTGCGCGTGTGTTGTATAGGATTGGCGTTGTGTTAGCACTCGATTTGAGTGAGTGCTAACAGTACCGCCGAGGTCGCCAATTTTCGGGAATCTCAATAAGAAACATGGAGGTGCTTATGAATCTGAAGCCTTTGCACGATAGGGTTTTGGTTCAACGTGTGGAAGAGGAAGAAAAGACCAAGGGCGGCATCATCATCCCCGAAACCGCCAAGGAAAAGCCCATCCGCGGCAAGGTCAAGGCTGTTGGCCCGGGCAAGATGACAGACGAGGGCAAGCGCATCGAGATGTCCGTCCAGGCCGGCGATCTGATCATGTTCAACAAATACGCCGGGACCGAGGTCAAGATCGAGGACGAAGAGCACCTGGTCATGCGCGAGGACGACATCCTGGCCGTTATCGAGGACTAAAACCAAACGCGAAAAGGAGGGTTGATTATGCCTGCTAAAGATATTGTGTACCGAGAGGAAGCGCGCAAGGCCCTGAGGGCCGGCGTGGACAAGCTGGCCGAGGCGGTCAAGGTGACCCTGGGCCCCCGGGGCCGGAACGTGATCATCGAGAAGTCCTTCGGCTCCCCCACTGTCACCAAGGACGGCGTGACCGTGGCCAAGGAGATCGAGCTCGAGGACAAGGTGGACAACATGGGCGCCCAGATGGTCAAGGAAGTCGCCAGCAAGACGAGCGACGTTGCCGGTGACGGCACCACCACTGCCACCATCTTGGCCCAGAAGATTTTTGCCGACGGCCTGAAGCTGGTCGCGGCCGAGCGCAACCCCATGTCCATCAAGCGCGGCATCGAGAAGGCCGTTGACGCGGTGGTCGGCGAGCTGGACAAGCTGGCCCATTCCACCCGCGAGGAGAAGGAAATCGCCCAGATCGGCACCATCTCCGCGAACAGCGATCCGGCCATCGGCAACCTCATCGCCGACGCCATGAACAAGGTCGGCAAAGAGGGCGTCATCACCGTGGAAGAGGCCAAGGGCCTGGAGAACACCCTGGACGTGGTCGAGGGCATGCAGTTCGATCGGGGCTATCTCTCCCCCTACATGGTGACCAACCAGGACAACATGACCGCCGAGCTGGATGACTGCTACATCCTGATCAACGAGAAGAAGATCTCCAACATGAAAGAGCTGCTCCCCGTGCTGGAGCAGGTGGCCAAGCAGAGCAAGCCGCTTCTGATCATCGCCGAGGACATCGAGGGCGAGGCCCTGGCCACGCTGGTGGTTAACAAGCTGCGCGGCACCCTGAACATCTGCGCAGTCAAGGCTCCCGGCTTCGGCGAGCGCCGCAAGGCCATGCTGCAGGACATCGCCGTCCTGACCGGCGGTGAGATGATCTCCGAGGACGTGGGCGTCAAGCTGGAGAACGCCACCATCGATCAGCTCGGCTTCGCCAAGCGCGTGGTTGTGGACAAGGAAAACACCACCATCGTGGACGGCCAGGGCAACACCGAGGACATCAAGGCCCGCGTGAAGCAGCTCCGCACCGAGATCGACGACACCACCTCCGATTACGACCGCGAGAAGCTGCAGGAGCGCCTGGCCAAGATCGTGGGCGGCGTTGCCGTGATCAACGTGGGCGCCTCCACCGAGAGCGAGATGAAGGAAAAGAAGGCCCGCGTCGAGGACGCCCTGAACGCCACCCGCGCTGCGGTGGAAGAGGGCATCGTCGCCGGCGGCGGCGTCTCCCTGGTCCGCTGCGTGGGCGCCCTGGACCACGTCAAGCCTGCTGACGACGACGAGCGCGCCGGTGTGGAAACCGTGCGCAAGTCCCTGGACGAGCCGCTGCGCCAGATCTGCGACAACGCCGGCTTCGAGGGCTCCATCATCGTGGAGCGGGTCAAGAACGAGAAGGAAGGCTACGGCTTCAACGCCGCGACCGGCGAATACGAAGACCTGATCAAGGCGGGCGTGATCGATCCCAAGAAGGTCACCCGCACCGCCCTGCAGAACGCGTCCTCCATCGCTTCCCTGCTGCTGACCACGGAAGCGACCATCACCGAGAAGCCCGAGGACAAGGAAAGCGGCGGCGGTGGCGGCGGCGCCCCCGGAATGGGCGGCATGGGAATGTATTAATTTCCCGCTCCGCGACCGCGTCGCAGACAGAAAGCCGGGTCCTTCGGGGCCCGGCTTTCTTGTTTATTTGGGGCGAAAAAAAGAGAAGAGGTTCTCGCGCAGAGACGCGGTGGCGCGGAGAAGAGAAGAATTGCTTGCGCGACGGCGCGACGGCGCAACGTGAGTGATTCTACTCCTTGCCGCGTACAGCGAAAGCTGCCAGCGCGAGACGAAGTCGCCAGAGCCAAGATTTCTTCTTCTCTTCGCGTCGCGTCGCCGCGCCGTGGCGCGCCAACTCTTCTCTTCTTATCTTCTCATCTTCTTATCTTCTCTGCCCGACATCCGATCTCCGATCTCTGATCTCCGACCTCCGATAAGCTAGCAGCGCCCCGCACCAGATTGAGCGAGGACCACTCCCCCATGGAAATCCGGGTCAGGGACGGCTTCTCGGGGAAAAGAATCCGGTCGATCCGCCTCAGGGAATAGCCAAGACCCAGGTAGTGGCGCACCTGTTGTCCGATCCGCAGCAGGTAGTCCCGCTTGGCGGCCAGGGCCCGCCGACCGTCTTCCACCACCCCTGCGTGGGCGCAGAACAGGGTCCCCACATCCAGCTCCAGGAGACGATTCAGGGTCCGGACCAGCTCCGGAACGTCCTCCTCGGCAAAAATGAGTTTCGGCTCGCTGCGGGCATACACGTCCCCGGAAAAGAGCCATCCCCTGGATGGCTCGAAAAGACAGACGTGATCGCGAGTATGCCCGGGCGTGCGGATCATCTCGAAGGTGTGGCTCTCCGTCTCGATCTGCTCGGGGAAAATGTCGGCGGCAAAGGGAGGACGCGGCCCCCAGAAAAGGCGTCTGTACAGGGGAATCCTCGCCCTTTGCGCAGCCGAGTCTTCCGCCCCTGCGGGAATGTACGCAAGAGCTCCCTGCTCCGCCTGCAGCCGAGAGGCAAGACCGCAGTGGTCCTCGTGCACATGGGTCAACGCCAAGCGCTCCACATGCCGCTCCCGGAAAAATGGCATGAACGCCCGCTCCAGACGCGCCGGCCCGGTGTCAATGAGCAGACCGTCCATCAAGTAGGTGCACACAGGCAAGCTCGTCCCGAACATGCGGACCTTGGCCCCGGCAGCCTCGACTCCGTCCATCTCCCGGACCCGGAGGCCCGCGCTGCCGCGTCTCCGCTTCGCCATACTTTCCGTTCCTTGTTATCGGTTATCGGTCCGTTATCGGTTTTTCGTTCTTCGTTCGTCGTTCCCCGTTCACGGTTCACGGTTGGGGGTGAAGTC
Source organism: uncultured Desulfohalobiaceae bacterium (assembly GCA_964395575.1). Lineage (GTDB taxonomy): Bacteria > Desulfobacterota > Desulfovibrionia > Desulfovibrionales > Desulfothermaceae > JAIPDU01. The sequence continues at coordinate 18,030 of CAYNCR010000007.1, read as the reverse complement.
AGTGAGTCAGTGGGTCGGTATATCGGTGAATCAGTAAGTCAATGAGGCCGGCATCCGATCTCCGACCTCCGACATCCGGCTTGTAGCTCCCCACCCCATCTGCTATCCTTCATACTGCATCTATCACTCCTAGCCCCTCGCTTCAAAGGATATACCATGCCCCGCTATACCGGCATCAATCACCTTGTCTTCGCCACACCGGACATGGAGGAAACCATCAGGTTCTGGCGGGACCTTCTGGGCCTCCGGCTCCTTCTGGGGATGGGCCGCCCCGGTCTGCGGCACTACTTTTTCCAGGCCTCCGGGACGGACATGATCGCCTTTTTCGAGTGGTCCGGGGTGGAGCGGATCCCGGAGCGGGACCACGGCGTTCCGGTCAAAGGCCCCTTCGGCTTCGACCACGTCTCCCTGGACACACCCTCTATAGAGGATCTGTGGGAGCTCTACGACTCCCTGGACGCGGCCGGTTTCTGGGTCTCGGAGATCATCGACCACGGGTTCATCTATTCCCTGTACGCTTTTGATCCCAACAACATCCCCATCGAGTTCAGCTGCCCCTCGGAGGTGGACATCCGGGCCGACCCCCGCATGCTGGACCGCGATCCGCCCCCCGCCGCCAAGGAGGGCCCGGATCCGGTGCCCGGTGTCTGGCCCCGGGTCCAGACCCCCACGCCCAAGGAGGAACGCTGGACCTTCCCCGGGGAGACCCTGTCCCAGCTCACAAGGGACGGCGACTCATGACCGACTTGCTGACCACCAGGGAGGTTGCGCAGTTCCTGCGCATCAACGAGAAGCGGGTCTACTCCCTGGTTGAGCACAGCGGCCTGCCCGCAACCAAGGCCACGGGGAAGTGGCTCTTCCCCAAGCACCTGGTCAGGGCCTGGCTGGAAAACCAGACCCTGAACCACCCCAAGCGGCGGGGTGTTCTGGACCAGACCCCTTCCCTGCTCGTGGTGGCCGGAAGCAACGACCCCCTCCTGGAGCGCTGCCTGGACCTGTTCATGCGCCGCTGTCCGGGATACACCGCCGTCTTCGGCAACCTGGGCAGCCTGGGCGGCATCCGGAGCCTGCGCCAGGGCCTGTGCCACGTTGCCACGAGTCACCTGGCCCAGGAAAACGGAGGTGAATACAATTTCAGCTTCCTCAGCCGGGAGCTCGAGGAGCAGCCAGCAGTGATCAACTTCTGCCTGAGGGAACAGGGCCTGCTCCTTCCCCGGGGGAACCCCCGAGACATCCAAGAAGTCGCGGACGTGGCCAGCCGCGATCTTCAGATCGTTACCCGGAAGCCGGGCACGGGCACCCGGCTCTGGTTCGACCGCGCCCTGGAGCGCGCGGGCTACCGGCCGGATCTGATCCGGGGAGCCTCCCGAGAAATGCCGCGCCATCTGGATGCCGGCCTGGAGGTCCTGGCCGGACGCGCGGAAGCGGCTCCCGGCATCCGCGCCGTTGCCAGCCTCTTGGAGCTGGACTTTCTTCCGGTCCACTGGGAACGCTTCGACTTCCTCATCGACAGGGAAACCTTCTTCCAAAAGGCCATCCAGGCCTTTCTGGCCACTCTGAAGGACGAGGACCTTCAGGCTGAGGCCGAGCGCCTGACCGGATACGATCTTGCCCAATCCGGCCATATGGTCTACCCCGCCTCGGAATAGGCTCTTCTCCGATTTCAGCTCTTCGTTCTTCATTCTTCCTTATCCGTTATCGGTGAAGAACGGCAGATGGAAAAGAGATGTCAACGCGCGTGCTGGCAACACGACCGAACCGCGCCGGGACACCAGAGAATCGGCTCCAGCCTTCTGTGGTCCGTCTTCTGTCTTCTGGCGTCTGACATCTGACATCCGATCGCTGTCCCCGATCTCCGATACTTCTCCGCGCATCCACGGAATATGTTTCGCCCCCCGCGCCACGGAGCAACAAAAAACTTGTCATTTTAAGTTTGTTAGAGTTTGTTTAGTTTAAAGTTTTGTTTTATCCAGATTCAATTGACACAAAAAAACTATTTATGCAACGATATTGGACGTTGCGTTTCCACCCCTTGTCTTCCAGTGAGAATCATATGCGTCCCCATCGGACCCTCTTCTCCCTCCTTCTCTGTCTGCTCCTTATCTGCGGCGGAATCGGCTCAGCGGCAGCCGAGGACCTGATGCTGGCCACCACCACAAGCACGGACAATACCGGCCTTCTGGACGAGCTGGCCCCCATGTTCGAGAAGGACACCAGGATCAAGCTCAAGTGGGTCGCGGTGGGAACTGGCAAGGCCTTGGAGCTCGGGCGCAACTGTGACGCGGACGCCCTGCTGGTGCACGCGCCCAAGGCGGAGAAACGCTACGTGGAGAACGGATACGGCGTGGACCGGGCGCAGATCATGTACAACGACTTCATCATCATCGGCCCGCCCGGGGATCCCGCCGGGATACGAGACATGAAGGTGACCAAGGCCCTCTCCCGTATCGAGGCAAAGGGCGCGGTCTTCGCCAGCCGCGGGGATGATTCCGGCACGCACAAGAACGAGCTGCAGTTGTGGAAAGCCGCCGGCGCCGGGACGCCCGGCGGCAAGCAGTGGTACATGGAGACCGGCCAGGGCATGATGAGCACCATCCGCGTGGCCGCGGAGAAGGATGCCTACACAATGGCCGACAGGGGCACCTTCATCAAATACGCGGACAATTTCGACGGCGATCCACCGCTCGAGGTGCTGGTGGAGGGAGACAAGATCCTGTTCAACCAATACAGCGCCATGGCTGTGAACCCCGAGCGCTGCGACAACGTGGACTACGAGGCCGCGCAGGAATTCATCGACTGGATCACCTCGGAGCACGTCCAGAAGGCCATCGGCGAATACAGGCTATTGGGCAGGAGCCTCTTCACCCCCAGTGCGAGGTAGTGTATGGACGAAAAATTGCCCACCTTCTTCGTTGCTGCCCGATTTTGAAATCCTCATGTATCACTATACACTCCGGTTTCAAAATCGCTTGCGCCTCGAATCTGGACAATCCTTCGTCCATACACGAATGATATTGAAAGGACAGGAAGCTCTGTCACCTGACATTCCAGAAGTTATTGAAAAGTCTTGAGGCAGGCCGCCCCCAAATTTCAAGGGTCAAGCGCGAAAAAAGCTCGAGCTCGAAGTTTACCCCGTGAAACCTTCTTTCGTTTCACTGGGGCGTAGTGGCCCTACGTGAGAGCTCGAGCCTTTAGAAGCAACGCCGCAATTGGAAGATTGCGGGCGGCCTGCACGAGGAGCCCCCATGGACTACCTCTGGCAGGGACTCACCCAGGCCATGGCCATGCTTCTCTCCGGGAACCCGGAGACCTATTCCACCGTCTGGGTTACCCTCAGGGTGTCCAGCCTCTCTATCGCAGCGACCCTGTTCCTCGGAGTGCCCGCCGGATTCGTCCTGGGTCGGTGCACCTTCCCGGGCAAGGGAATCCTGCGGCTGCTCGTGGACACCCTCCTCTCCTTCCCCACCGTGGTCATCGGCCTGTTGGTCTACATTTTCGTTTCCCACCGGGGGCCTCTCGGCGAGCTGGAGCTCCTCTTCACACTGCCCGGAATCGCCGTGGGCCAGACCATTCTGGGCCTGCCCATCGTTGTCGCCCTGACCGCCTCAGCGGTGGAAAACGCTGACCCCCGAATGGAGGAGACGCTGCTCACTCTGGGCGCGAGCCGTCGCCAACAGCTTTGGGCCACGGTGCGCGAGCTCCGCTTCAGCCTCCTGGCCGCGGCCATCACCGCGTACGGCCGCATTATCTCCGAAGTGGGCATTTCCATGATGATCGGGGGCAACATCAAGGGCAGCACCCGCACCATCACCACCGCCATCGCCCTGGAGACGAACAAGGGCAGATTCGGCCTGGGCCTGGCCCTGGGACTGGTCCTGCTCGCCCTGGTCTTTCTGATCAACCTGGTCCTGCATTTTCTCAAGCGATACAGCGAGGCATGAACGTGGAGGAGCTCTACCGGCTGGAGGATGTGGAAAAGGCCTATTCCGGACGCACAGCCCTGAGGATCCCGGAGCTGACCCTGGAACGGCGCTGCCTCGTGGGCATCCACGGCCCCAACGGCGGGGGCAAGAGCACCCTGCTCCGAATCCTGGGCCTGCTGGAGCACCCGGACAACGGAAAATTGCGCTTTCTGGATCATCCGGCGGGGCCAGGAGACCTCTCCCTGCGGCGGCGCATTGCCCTGCTGCCCCAGAATCCCTATCTCCTGCGCCGCTCCGTCCTGGGCAACGTCCTCTTCGGCCTCAAGCTTCGCGGAGAGCGCGAGGCCCACGATTTGGCCGGACAGGCCCTGGAGACGGTTGGGCTTTCCTATGAGCGCTTCGCCCGCAGGAAATGGCGCGAGCTGTCCGGCGGCGAGACCAGGAGGGTGGCCTTGGCGGCCCGCCTGGCCCTGCGTCCGGAGGCCCTGCTCCTGGACGAGCCATTGGCGAACCTGGACCCGGAGAGCGCCGCCCTGATCCGGCAGGCCTCCCTCGGGGCGGTACAGCGCTGGGGGACGGCCGTGGTGCTGGTGGGGCACGACGTGGAGTGGCTGCGCTCCGTGTGCGAGCGCATTCTCTATGTGGAGGGGGGCGAAATCCGCGACGACAGCAGCCGGAGGTCGGGGGTCTCCCATTAAAAGGCCCTAGGTCAGAGGTCGGAGGTCGGAGGTCGGAGATCAGAGATCAGAGATCGGAGGTCACGTCAAGAGAAACAGCTGAGGATTCTTGATCATGGATCCTAGCATGGCACCGATTGACCGGCATTTTTGAACCAGTTCCCGGTGCTTTTCCTGCTCGAGCCACCCGCATTCACAGGTAAAGTCCAGCCACGTGTCTGTCTCGCTGTTTTCTCCGTCGCATCCGTTAGCTTATTCAGAAAATGGGCCTGATAACGCCTCTTGGCCCATGCCTCACGTAGATTGGAGCAAACAGCGCGCGAAGGCCTGCGTATCTGATCCGTGAGAGAATACTTCTCCTTCCGGGGCCAGCTTTTGCTTGTCTCCAAGATTTCCATGGCGAGATCATAGGCCATCTGATACACTTCCAGATCCTTGGCCGAATTGATCTGCCTGGCTCGCATCACCTCTTCTCCTTTGCTTGCGCCATCCCATATCCGACATCCTATCTCCGATATCTAAAAACTCACCCGCACCGAAGGATCGTCCTTGCGCGCGGCCTTCGTCTCGCCAATGGTCCAGGCCTGTTCCCGCAGGCCCCGCAAGCGGAGCATCACGTCCTCGTATTCCCGCTTGCCCACGACGAGGGCCAGGCCGATCCCGCAGTTGAACACCTTGAGCATTTCCTCCCAGCTGATTTCGGCCTGCTCCTTGAGCCAGTCGAAAATCGGGGGACGGCTCCAGCTGCTGAACTCAAGGTCCGCCATGACCCCCCGTGGCAGGACGCGAGGAATGTTGTCGTACAGCCCGCCGCCTGTGACGTGGACGATTCCACGGATATTGAAATCGCGCAGAAGGTTCTGCACCGTGCGCACGTAGATCCGGGTGGGGTCCAGAAGCACGTCTCCCAGAGGCCGATCCAGCCCTTCCGGGGTTTCGTCCAGGGAGTGGCCCCCGTCGCTGAGGATCTTGCGCACCAGGGAGAAGCCGTTGGCGTGCACCCCGTTTGAGGCCAGGCCGATGACCTTGTTCCCTGCCCCGATCCCGGAGCCGTCCACAATGCGCTGATCGTCACCCAGGCCCACGGCGAACCCGGAAAGCTCGTATTCCCCGGATTGATAAAAACCCGGGACCTCGGCAGTCTCTCCACCCAGCAGCGCGCAACCGGCCTCGCGGCACCCCGCGGCGATGCCGTTCACCACGCTCTCGGCCTGATCCACGCGGAGCTCGGAAGTGGCGTAGTAGTCCATGAAGAACAGCGGCTTGGCCCCGTGCACCGCGATGTCATTCACGTTCATGGCCACGAGGTCAACGCCCACGGTGTCGTGACGATCCCGGTGGAAGGCCAGCTTGAGCTTGGTTCCCACTCCGTCCGTGGAGGACACGAGCACAGGATTGGACATACCCCGCGTATTCAGGCGGAACATCCCCCCAAAGGAGCCGATATCCTTGACCACCCCCCGCGTGTGGGTGGATTTGGCCATACTCTTGATCCGGTCCACAAGGGAATCCGCCGCTTCGATATCGACTCCGGCCTGCTTATAGGCCTGGCTGTGCTGTGTCATTTCCTGTCCTCCGAAGGTATGTGGTTTCTGTCCCAATGACCAAAAAAGTATATCCGGGAAGCGGGGCGGAGACAAGCCCGACAATCCCTTGGTGGCGTGCGCCGGGAGTTGACACGCGCCAGACAGGCGGGTCATACTAAAAATGAGCCAAGATCTCAAAGGAGGATTTATGCAAGAGGCCAGACTCTGGCGTCAGCTCAAGGATGATACGGTGCAGTGCCGGCTCTGCAACCACTTTTGTTCCGTGCGGCCGGACGAGCGCGGCAAGTGCGGGGTCCGGGAGAACCAGGGCGGAACCCTGTATTCCCTGGTCGCGGACCGAGTCGCCGCCACGAACGTGGACCCCATCGAGAAGAAGCCGCTGTACCATTTCCAGCCCGGCAGCCACAGCCTGTCCGTCGGTACTGTGGGGTGCAACTTCTTCTGCCTCTTCTGCCAGAACGACGCCCTGTCCCAGTCCCCCAAAAGCGGCGGCCCCATCCCCGGCGAGCCGGTGACTCCCCAGCAGATCGTCCAGGCCGCCAAGCAGTACGGCTGCAAGAGCATCTCCTACACCTACAACGAGCCCACCATGTTCTACGAGCTCATGCGCGACTGCGCGGAGCTCGCCAAGGGGGAGGGCCTGGCCAACGTCATGGTCAGCAACGGCTTCATGAGCCCGGAGTGTCTGGACGAGCTCGAGCCCTGGATCGACGCGATCAATGTGGATTTCAAGGCCTATACCGAACACTTCTATAACGAGCTCTGTGGTACCAGGCTGGAGCCGGTGCTGGAGAACCTGAAGCGGATCAAGCGGATGGGCTGGTGGCTGGAGGTCACCACCCTGATCATTCCGGGCCAGAACGACTCCGAGCAGGAGCTGGAGGGTGTCGCCGCCTTTATCCGGGACGAGCTCGGCCCGGAAACACCGTGGCATCTCTCCCGCTTCCACCCCTGCTATCAGATGACCCAGACCCCGAGCACCCCGATCACTTCGCTGGAGACGGCGCACGCCATCGGCAGGAAAGCCGGGTTGCAGTTCGTTTATCTGGGCAATGTCCCCGGCCGCGAGGAGGGGAACACCTACTGCCCGGACTGCGGCCAAACCCTGATCCAACGCAGCGGCTTCTCCGCCGGGGGCATCGACGTGGAGAACGGCAACTGCTGCGGCTGCGGCCATCCCATTGCCGGAGTGGATCTGGGCTGACCCTTTAGCTCGTTTCTATCAGGGAACAAGCCCCTCCTTGCCTCCACGGGAGTGATGCGCTATATTTTCTTTCGCTTCGGGAAGTAGCGCAGCCTGGTCAGCGCACCTGCCTTGGGAGCAGGGGGCCCCCGGTTCAAATCCGGGCTTCCCGACCATTCACTGCAAGGGGGCACGCTGTCGGCGTGCCCCCTTTTTTATGTCCGTATATCTTGGCAGCCAGTTGAAACCAGTCTGCTAACCAACCCGCTTGAAACCACGCATCCCATCCCCTATCCTGCCCACTGTATCCTGCAGCCTTCGCCATGCAGTATGCCCCTGTTTGCCAGCGGTATAAACAATGGAGTCATTATGGCTTACGAGCTCTTCGCGCCGCATGGAATGCGTAACACCTATGGCGATAACCCGCGGGTACATACCCTCTTGATGCTTGGTTTCGGCACGGTCCTATTGGTTGGGCTGTTTACTGTCAGCCGGTATAATTTCTTGCTTTTCCACACAATAACTGAATTATTCTCCATTGCCGTAGCGTGGAGCGTATTTTTATTGGTCTGGAATGTCCGGCCCTACATGCAAAACGACGCCCTGTTCTTCTTGGGCATTTCCTACTTGTTCATCGGATTTTTCGATCTGCTGCACACTTTGGCCTACAAGGGCATGGGAATTTTTCCTGGAGTGAACAGCCCTGACCTGGGCACTCAGCTCTGGGTTTCCGCCCGAGTGATAGAGGCCCTGGTTTTGCTTCTCTTCCCTTTGCTTTGGGGCAGACGGTTACGTTCGGACTTTATTTTAGGGAGTTTTATCGCAGTTTTTGCATTACTTCTGGCAGCAATTTTTTCCTGGAATATATTTCCTACATGTTTTGAAGAAGGTTATGGTCTTACATATTTTAAGCTAATTACAGAATATGCAATTTGTATTGTTGTGATTGCTGCTATGTGTTTATTGTACACAAAGCGCGATTCATTGGACACAAAAGTATATTATTATATGATTACTTCTATGGCATTAACCATATTGGCAGAATTATTTTTTACATTTTATAAAGAAGTGTATGCTTTACCCAACTTGGTAGGACACTATTTTAAGGTAATGTCATTTTTCTTTATTTATAGCAGCTTGATACATTTCGGGCTCACTAGACCATATTCCCTTTTGTTTAAGGAATTGTATCAGGAAAAAGAAGCCTTGCAGGAGAGTGAAAGACGTCATCGCCTGCTTTTCGAGAATGCTGCAAACGGCGTGGCCTTGCACGAAATTGACTTGAATGAACAGGGCGAGCCCATTGATTATGTTTTTTCGCATATCAATCCGGCTTTCGAAGTTCATACCGGACTCTCTGCGGACCAGGTTATAGGCCGAAGGGCTACAGATATTATTCCCGAGCTCCAGGATTCTCCTTTTATTCAATATGATGATAAACTCGTTCAAAGCGGAGACCCCATGAGCTTTGAGCTCTATTCCGAGAAGCTTCAGCGGCACTTCTTCATCAATGCCTATAAAGTGGACGAAAGGCGCTTTGCGACAATTTTTCAAGATACGACGGAACGGAAAAACAGAGAAAAGCAGCTGCAAAAAGCGAAAAAGCAAGCCGAGGAAGCCAGCAAGGCCAAATCCAACTTTCTGGCCAAGATGAGCCACGAGATTCGGACCCCAATGAACTCTGTTCTGGGCATGCTCCGGTTGGTTCTTTCGGGTCATCTCCAGGACAAGCAGCGAGAGCGGACCCAAGTGGCCAAGGAATCCGCAGAGTCACTCCTGTGGCTTTTAAACGACCTTCTCGATCTCTCCAAAGTCGAAGCTGGGGGATTCACTCTGCGCGAAAAGGAGTTTCGTCTGCGGCGGCTCTTGAACAACATATCCAGGGAAATTGAGCCAATGACCGAGGAAAAGGGTCTCAAACTCCATCTCGTTGTGGACGAGAAACTGCCCAATTCCATGGTCGGAGATCTGCATAGATTGAAACGCATCTTATTCAATCTTTTAACCAACTCCATCAAATTCACCCAACAGGGATTTATCATCCTGGAGGCAGAGCAGCTTGATATGGCAGCTTGTCCAGACCAGAACAACATGCTGTTGACCACCATCCTGTTCAAGGTCAAAGATACAGGCAGTGGCATTGATTCGGACCGGCTGCAGTCTATTTTCGAACTCTATGATCAAGGGGGACGAGATACGCTATCCGCAGAGGAAGGAACAGGACTTGGACTGGCTATTTGCAAGAAATTCAGTGAACAGATGGGGGGTCGCATCTGGGCGCAAAGCACTCCTGAAGAAGGAAGCACCTTTTATGTTCAGATCCCCTTGAAAACCGATGGTCACAAAGTGGTTGAACCCAAACCGCAGCTCCAGGACGCGAACCATGTCGATCTGAAACCTCAACGCATCCTGTTGGTTGAAGATCAGAAAATGAACCAGTTGTTCACCACGGATCTTCTTACTTCCTATGGGCATCGCGTTGCGGTTGCTGAAAACGGAAAGCAAGCTCTAGACTATCTGGCCCAATCGAGTTTTGATCTCGTGCTTATGGATATTTGGATGCCGGTTATGGATGGGATGGAAACAACAGTCAAAATTCGAAGCGCCGACCCGCTGATTATCCAGCCGGATATACCGGTTATCGGGCTTTCCGCTCACGCTGTGACGGAAAAGGAAATGGAGTCCCTTCGCAATTCCGGATTCAACTATTATGTCGTGAAGCCAGTGAGTTTTGAAAAACTTTTTGGAGCCATTCAAGAAGTACTTGGGCTATAAATGCAACGTCTCAAACCTTCTGAGATCATTCAGGATAGCGTCATAGCATAGACCGAAAAGACTGGATAAACACACTGGAGAGGTCCAAGACATGAACGCTAAAGTGGATACAGCAACCTTGAAGACCAAATTCAACGGCAAACTGGAGTTATTTAAGAAAATTTATGACGAATTTTCGCTCCATATCGATACTGTCCTTCCAGAGATGCGTACTGCCTATGAAGCTGAAGACCTAAAGACCTTGGAGGAAAAGGCACACACCTTGAAAGGAAACGCTGCCTTGATCGGTGCAATTCGCGTAAAAGAGCTGGCCCTGGAAGTACAGGAGGCAAGCTCCAGTGGCAATATACAGTCGCTTTCGGGGGCTCTAGCACAACTCCATGATGAGGCACAGGAGGCCCTCCAAGAGCTCAGTGCTTTCATATCGGATCAATCCTGAAATCATGAAACAGGCACCTCTATTCCCCGTACTATCCAGTTTTGGAACGGTTTGCACCGGAACTGCCGGGGATTGAAAATCACCCACGAGCCTGAGGCGAATCGATCCATGATGAGCTTGAGCTGTACTCCCTATCTTGGCCTTGAAAACATATCCATTCTATGCTCAACTGCCATAACATTCCGAAATTATCCTTGCTGTATATGCGCAGGAGCTCGCCTTGCTCGATAACATTCCCTTGTTTTGTGCCAGCTTGCCTGTTGATTCTTCCATTATTGGACATTGTCTGGTAGGTCGTAGTTATCCAGTGTGATTTCTCGCTTGATCAAAACACCTTAGGGAACAAACATGACCACCCAGCAACATAGCATTCTCTATATAGATGATGACCAGATGAGTCGTGAGCTCATTGGGGACTTCCTCCGCGAAAACGGATACTCGATCCTGTTGGCTGAAAACGGTGAGGAGGGCTTGGACCTTTTTGCCCGATACGCTCCCGACCTGGTTCTGCTCGATCTGCGTATGCCCCATATGGATGGACTAGAAGTGTTGAAGCATCTCCGCTCCAGGGATAATGACCTTCCAGTGCTGGTCATTTCCGGTGTTGGAGACATGGAGGACGTGATCCAGGCTATCCGCACCGGAGCGACCAATTATGTGGTCAAATCCCTGGAGAATCTGGACATACTCAAGGAGGCAACGGACCTAGCCATTGGCCAATTGGAGCTGCTCAGGGAAAAGCGACGCAGCCAACAGAAGTTGGCTGAGGCCCTGGAGGAAAAAAGCTTTTATCTCACTCAACTGGAAGCCGTCTTCGACAGTTTGCCGGATGGGATTATGACCGTGGATGCTCAAGGAAAGATCTTCAAGTTGAATCATTCCATGTACTCTATCTGCCCCCTTGGATTGGAGCTGTGCGTGGGAAAAACCATCAGTGAGCTTGGGGCTGAAAACGGGGAGTATTGCCTCCGTATACTGGAACGTACACTTCGCGAGAAGCGTGAATTCGTCAATTGCCAAGTGGAATGCCCCTACTTGAGGCAATTTCAGAAGACGTATTTAACAACTTCCGTGCCCCTGTACAACTCTCGGGAAGAAGTTATTGGAGCGAATCTGCTTATCAAGGATATCTCCCGTCAGGAAAAACTTGAGGAGGAACTCAAGGACCGCCGGCAGTTCAGAAACATGATCGGCAAAAGCCCTCCCATGCAGCAGGTCTACAAGAAGATCCGCAAGCTGCTTGATGTGGACTCCACTGTGCTCATTACCGGCGAAAGCGGGACCGGAAAGGAATGCGTCATGGAGACTCTGCATTATTCCGGATGTCGCGGCGACGGCCCTTTGTGCAGGGTCAACTGTTCAGCCCTTTCCGAAAGCCTGTTGGATAGCGAGCTCTTTGGACATGTCAAAGGGGCCTTCACCGGTGCCCATCAGGATAAAACCGGCCGCTTCGAGGCGGGCCACAAGGGAACCATCTTTCTGGACGAGATCGGGGAGATAAGTCACAACATCCAGCTCAAGCTGCTTCGGGTCCTGGAGTCAAAGTCCTTCGAAAGGGTGGGCTCGAGCAAGACCATCAGCGTGGACGTTCGGATTATCGCCGCCACAAATGCCGACCTGGCCCTCAAAGTCCAGCAGGGGGATTTCCGCGAGGACCTCTTCTACCGCCTCAAGGTATTCAACATTCATGTCCCCGCTCTCAGGGAGCGCAAGGACGATATCCCCCTGCTGGTGGATTTTTTCTGCCGCCATTTCAGCCGCGAGTTCAACAAGGAAGTCATCGGGGTCTCGGATGAGGTCATGAGAATCTTCATGAGCTATGATTGGCCGGGCAATGTCCGGGAGCTGAAGCACGCGCTTGAACACGGCTGCCTCCTCAGCTCCGGAGGGAGGGTATCTGTTGACGACCTTCCCTTGGAGCTCATGGAGCACAACCGGCACAAGCAAGAAGAGTTGAAACAGGTCAAACCCAGGGAGCTGACCAAGAAGGACTTGGAGCAGGCTTTAGCCCGGGCCCGGGGGAACAAGGCCCGAGCAGCCGAATTGCTGGGTATACACAGAAAGACCCTGTATCGCAAAATCAACCAGTTGAGCATCCCCCTCAGCTGAGCTCCCAGCCTTTATTCTTCACGACCATCCCCCTTTCCTCGCTTCCAGGTATTCAGAGCACGTAACGCATACCCTGTCACAGGAGTCATCAGACAAACCCGGGACCTTTTTGTGTGACATGTCACACAAAAAGTGAGACATGAGATCGTTTTCATCCACAAATAAGCTATCCTTTCTTTTTCCTTCAAAAAACAAAAGGTTCATGTATAACCATTTGGTTTTCCAACTTATTTTTTGACAAAAAAAGAAGCGGAGATCATTCCCGTCCAAGAGAGGCCGCTTTCCGGACGGGAACGAACTCCGTGTCATGTCTCACCTTCTTCATTCCTCTTCCCCTCTTTTATCCCCCATTGCACTGAAAAATAATGAATTAACAATGTTTGGCACGATGATTGTATATAAAATACATATTCCCTTTACCTGGCACATATCCAATCGTCAGAGCCAGTTTTGTCGAAAACCGCAACAACCGGATTCAAAAAAACAAGGGCATGGTCTGTGCTTCCTGAAACCCCAAACGCCTCATCCACAATATTTCCTTTTATTTGGCAGGCTTTGGGGTATGTATCCAGCAAAGAATTTCTTCTGTAACTCATGAAAATGAAGAGGTGGGTTACCATGAAATATGGGGATAATAACTATTATGCATCCAGCCTTGATGTTGCGGAATTCATACTCCAGCAAAAAGGACCGGTCAGTCCATTGAAGCTCCAAAAGCTTGTTTACTATGCACAAGCATGGTCACTGGCATTGGATGGGGAACCTATTTTTGAAGAATCTATTGAAGCGTGGAAAAATGGACCTGTTGTCAGGAACCTTTTGGAAAACACACGCAATCAACAATATGTCACTTCAATCAATTCCGGTGATCCGTCACAAATCGATGAAGAGCTGCGAGACACCATCACTGCTGTGATAATATATTATGGCGAAAAATCTGGAGAAATGCTCCAGCACTTAACGCATCATGAAGATCCCTGGGTAGATACACGACACAAAGCTCAAGCAAGCAAATTGTCAAGTATCGATGAAAAGGATAAAGAGATCATAAGCTGGAAAAAAATGAAAGAGTACTATTCAAGCTTGTGTGATATGAACTGATTTGTGAGCGAAAGCGATCTTTCGAATTTTCGAGCTTTTCAACGAGCGTGTGGTCTCAAGAGGGGGAACCACTTATCCGCTGGTACGGCCATAACACCTATTCCCTCTCCCCCACATCAACTGGTCCAAATAGAATCGCATCGTGCTCATCACCACTGGAAGTCGGCACATGCGGCAGCAGATACTCCCCTACGGGGTGGAGCCCCAGTGATTCCCAAGGGCGGCATCCACCCCGATCTGTTCCAGCCTGTGGAGGTATCTTGCTGTGATATATTACCATTCAATTCCAGGTGGTTATAAAATTGCAAATTTCTTCTTGACAATTCATGACGAAACGCGAATAGTGGGTGCATTCGCCCGATGGGAATGGGCGAAAGAAGTTTTGGTTTTTAACGGAAGGAAGTGTTTCATGAAGAGGATGTATGTAGGCAATCTGCCTTATTCCTCGTCCGAGGACGATCTGAGGGATTTGTTCTCTCAGTACGGCGAAGTTGGCGATGTCAACGTTGTCGAGGACAGGGAGACTGGAAGGTCACGAGGCTTTGGCTTTGTGGAGATGGACCAGGCTCAGGCCGAAGAGGCCATGAGCAATCTGGACGGTACGCAGTTCGGCGGGCGCACTCTCAAGGTCAACGAAGCCAAGCCACGCCAATAAAACTTTCAGCATAAAAGCTACGTGCAGTTTGGAGCCTTGTGCTCCGGGCAGGCCATCATGCTCGCTCATGCCGTAGCACCCGGTTCAGAAGAAAACGAGCCGTCCCTCGATTGAAGGACGGCTCGTTTTTTTGGAAGGGTATTTCCTGATCAACCCGAGTCAGTCCTTGAGATAATACCTGCCGTTTTTGATCCCCAGCTTCCCCTGTGCCATCAGCTTTCGGACCGAGGGCCGAAGCTCCGGTTTCGATGCATTCAGCTGCAATCGAAGCAGCCCTGCGTAGGTCCGTACTACCCAATTGACCTGCCTTTGTTTTTCTGCAGACAGATAAGACACGCCATAGACCAGAATACTGCCGGTTTCTTCCAGGCGAACCGTCAGCTTGAGCTGCCGCTCCAAGAATATAAGCGGATCAAAGGGCTCCTGTCTGAGCATACGCTCAGCTTACCCGTAGTTGGTTTCGACTTCAATGTATGGAAAGGGTTGCACGCTGAATTGTCCTATGCTTAATTAATACACAGCAGTTATTATATTTATGCCCCAAATCCGGGAGACCCCCATGCGTTTCTGGGTCATTTCCAGCCTCTTTCTCGCTCTTCCGATTTTCCTTCCCTCCATTGCCCTCTCCTGGCCCGGCGAAGTCGTTGAAGTCATCGACGCCGACATCCTGAGAGTTAGAAAAGACAACACAGAAGTGGATGTGCGGCTCTACGGGATCGACGCTCCAGAGAGCGATCAGCCTTATGGGCTGAGAGCAATTCGATTTACAAAAATGATGGCTCGCTTTGAGCGAGTGGAGGTCGAACCGGAGCACCGGGATCAACACGGACGGGCCGAGGCCCTGGTCTATCTCGACGGTGACGGCGAATGCCTCAACGAAGAATTGGTCCGGCGGGTCACGCCTGGGTCTATGAGCGCTATTGCCACATCAGGGATTGCGCTCAATGGCAGAAGCTCGAGCGCCGAGCTCGACAAGCTGGAAGAGGGCTCTGGACACAGTCAGATCCAGTCCCGCCATGGGATTGGAGAGGCAGAGAGCAGGACGGTTCCAAGTAGCCAATGTCCTGGCGTAAAGGTCAGTGATTGAAGTGCGCTTCATACTCAGATGGAGGTTTAGAGAGGTTCCTTGAGCAGCACCAACCAAGGAATCTTCAACACCTTGACTAAAATGGAGATGGAGAGACATGTGCAAGTTTGCAGTAAAGCTGGGGAATAGCTGAAGCAAGCTAGATAACAAGGCTTTGCGGCCTATGGCACGTAAGTTCCACTAAGTTCGACAAGCTCATGTATTCCAAGCGCGGGTAGACAGTGGAGTAGGTCTTCGGCCAGAACAAAGAGGGTCTCGGCTTTCGCAGGTCCCTCCTCCGAGGTCTCGATCGTGTCCGTGGCGAATGGCTGTTGCAGTTTAGTGTGAGCAAACTGCTCAAGCTCTTCCGGGGTAAGTTCACGGGGTATTTTTTCATCTTGCACCTACGGCTCTGGATTTTCTAACGCTCGCCACGCGGGGGCATCCCTGCCCCCACCCGACTCTCATTCGTTGCTGTTAATGCAAGGCTGGAGCATATATTGTCGACAACAAGCTTCCCACACATTAGTAGCATGGTCACGGTCGGGTTTCCCCCACGTGGCGAGCGAAGAAAATCAGGCAGAGCCTTGTATAGTGAAAGTCCCATTGCTTCTTCCGGCGATCCTCATATATCTGGCGGGGAAGAGGGACAGAGCCTTCGGTGAATTGATTCAAAAATACCCCGTGAATGTTTACGCATTTTTGGGTTCGGCCCGGCAAGGCCGAGCAGTAAAAGACCGTAGTCCTTTAGAGAAAGAACACGGATCCGCAAAGCAAGAAATCGGACAAGCAAAAGTCATTATCTGAAGTGCGCCCGTGGATCAAATACCTGCATTCGCGATGGCAGGGTGAGATTTCACGGATTCCCGGGTCGAAAAGAGAGCAAGGGAAGCAACTGCAGAGAGGAAGGGATTATGTTCGAGGCCTTGGATATGATCGAGAGGGAGGAGCTGGAGCTGAGGTGGAGCAAGTGCCGCAGTCTTCTGCCGCAGCTTGCTCCCGGGGCTCAGGGGCTTTTGGTGCTGTCTCCGGTTAATATCTATTGGAGCAGCGGCCACTTGGCCAACGGTCTGCTCTGGCTGCCCCTCGAGGGAGAGCCGCTTTTGCTGGTGCGAAAAGGGCTGGAGCGGGCTCGCCTGGAATCCGCCATAGAGCAGATCCATCCCTTCCTTTCCTTCAAGGATCTGCCTCGGATCATGAGCGAAGCCGGGTATGCGGTTCCCCACACAGCCGCTGTGGAGTTTTCCGGTCTGTCTTGGGACATGGGCAGGAAGATGGAGTCCCGCCTCGAGGGCTGGAAATTTGTGGAAGGAGACTCCGTTCTCAGCCGGGCTCGCGCGGTGAAGACACAGCGCGAGCTGGAGGTCATGCGCCTGGCTGGACAGAGGCACGCCTGTTGTCTGGACGAGGATATCCCCCGGCGCATTGAGCCGGGGATGAACGAGCGGGAGATCGGGGCCGCCATCTGGGATAGCTTCTTTGAGCAGGGAAACCATGGACTTACCCGTCTGGGCAGCCCGGGGGAGGATTTTTTGCTCGGCCATATATGCGTCGGGGATTCCGGAAACTATCCATCCGCAATAAATGGCCCCGTGGGAGTGCGGGGCGAGCATCCCTCCGCGCCCGTTCTGGGGTATCCGGGAAAGATCTGGAAGAGAGGTCAGATCCTGACCATGGATACGGTTTTCTTCCTGGAAGGCTATCATACGGACAAGACGCGAGTGTTTTTCGCCGGTTCCCCGCGGGAGATCGACCCTGAGCTCCACTCGGCCCAGGCCTTCTGCCACGAGCTGCAGCAGTCCGTCTCGGAGATGCTGCGGCCCGGAGTGACTCCGGCCCAGATTCACGAGCACTGCAGCAGCAAGGCGCAAAAACAGGGCTATTCCGAGGGATTCATGGGGCTGGAGGAGAACAAGGTCCCTTTTGTGGGGCACGGCATAGGCCTGATCCTGGATGAGTACCCCGTGCTGGCGGCAAAGTTTACCGAACCGCTGCAGGAGGACATGGTTATTGCCCTGGAGCCCAAGGTGGGCCTTGCTCAGTGGGGCATGGTGGGCGTGGAGAATACCTTTCGGGTCACTGCCGAAGGCGGGGAGTGTCTTACCGGCTTTAAGGGGGATTTTCACTATATGGAATAACAGTAAGCGTTCAGTGGTTGAAGTTCAAGTCCTCTTATTACAGTATTTATGCTTGTATCAGAAACTATAACATGACCCTTAGCTGTGTTCCACGTTCCTCGTTCGTCGTTCTTTGCTCGAGGAAAGAAGAACCTTGAACAGTCACGTATCTATTCCAAATTTTTTTAAAACGAAGAACGAAGAACAAAGAACCCGTGAACGGTTACCTTCCGGCTCTCAGGGCAACCCAGAGGAAGGCAACAAGCTAACAGGGTAAAGGGAGGGGTAGTCCCCGCGCTTCATCGAAGTCTAATCTGCGGGAGCCGGACTCTATTAACCGACCTCATTCGATATCAAAGAATAAAGGGTACTACGACAGGCTCTCGAGCTAACCGGGATTGCATCGAGAATCGCAGTGAAAGCTTCGAGATCGAGTTC
>CAYNCR010000006.1:9908-27025 GCA_964395575.1 uncultured Desulfohalobiaceae bacterium | reverse complement strand
AACAACAAGGGCTCGCCTGTTTATGAAACACGGCTTCAGCGCACATCCCCGTCTCTCCGCGCCAAACAATTCCCATATAAATCAGCAAGTTAAAAGCATTTTCATACAAAAAATGCTGCGAGGCCCTTGGCGGAAAGGAAGGCATGGGACATGGACACCCGGCGAACAAAAAAGCTCCTCTTTTGTGCGGCAATCCTGCTCGGCCTTTTGATTCTTGGAATTCTGATCAGCCTGTCCGACATCCACAAGCTTGCGGAAATCGGCAGAGGGCTGTCACTGCCGTGGATAGTGCTTGCCGCTGCCGCGGCGATTGCCTCCTTCTGGGCCTTCGGTCTGTGCTTTGCCGTTCTGGTCCGGCATCTGGTCCGGGCTTCCGCGATTCCGGACATTGTCAGGATCGGGTATGTCTCCTTCACCTTCAGCGAGCTGCTTGTCTCCGGGGGGCTCAGCGGGTATGCCGTGCGCAGCCTCCACCTCGCCGGTCACGGGATTTCCTATCTGGAGACCCTCATCTACAGCCTGGCCCGGGCCTGCATCCACTACTCCGCCATCTTCCTGGCCTTCCTGCTGACCGTGGGCCTGTTCATTCCCTCCATCCCTGAAGGGATAGGCGGGAACGTGCTCCTCTTCCAGTTCATCCTCTTCACGTTGCTCCTCGTCTACGCGGTGCGCATCTTTTCCTCCTCATCCGCAAGGAACAGATGGGTGCGTCTGGCGGGGTACTGCCTGAACTCCCTCGCTGCGATCAGGGGCAGAGAACGATGGTTCGATGCCCGAGTCCAACACCGCGTGGAACGAATCATGGATGGGGCCATCGAGGCCCTGTACACCCTGGGATGGCGCCTATTCCGGGCCTTCCTGGTGGATTGCGCCGGCCTTATGCTTCGTTTCGCCACGCTGTATTGCGCTTTCCGGGCCTGCGGCTCCAGCATCGATCCCGCGGTCATGATTGCCGGCTTCATTATCGGGACCTTCTGGGCCTTCTTCGTGCAGATCCCAGGTCAAATGGGCGTCATGGAGGGAGCTGTGTCAGGTGTGTTCACCACCTTCGGCATCCCCTTCGAGGTTGCCCTGGCCGCGTGTGTCCTGTATAGGATCACCTACAGCCTCTTTCCTTTCCTCGTGGGCTTTGTCTTCCTTCCCCGCCTGGCGCGTCAGACCCTGTCCTCCTTTCTTCACGGCGATCCCTCCCAGGCCGAATCTCCAGCAGTCGAACATAAACAGGATTGACCCGTATTCTCACTTCCCTGCGAACGGCTCCGGGGACACTGATCCGGCAAGAAGACAGGTGGCAGGGTTCAAAAAAAGTGGGAAGCAGCACTTTGTCCTTTCACGCCACTCGTGGTAGAAATAACTCCACTTGATGGGATTCCCGGCAACCTCACTGCACATCCATTGTTTTACGGCTCATCCGGACAGGACCAGACATGAAAAAGCGAGCGAGGCCAGTATATTCAAAAATCAGACAGATGAACACATCTACATCAAAAACAGGCGCCGACCGGCTCAACAGCCGAACACTCGCCGACGTCCCCGGCAGTCTATTCGGTGCCGGCGATCAAACCCCCGAGCCGCGCAACTCCAGTGCGTCCCTGTCCAGTCAAATTGCTTGAAGTGTTCCGGGAGCCCTAGCAGGCTGTTGAAAAACTCCTTATCAGGCAGGGCGTTCAAAAATTCCAAGTGACGGCGTGAAAAAATTCAAGGTCGTTGCGGAATTAGCCTAGGTGAGAGTTTGAATCCGGCACCTATTTCTGAAGCCAAGTCAATCGGACGCCCTTTAGTCACCGCAAATAGGTGCCGGACAACACCGCAATTGAAAGATTTTCAACGCCCTGCTAGGAGCCAGGGCGGAAACAGCCTATCCGAAAACCTGACGCAATCCGGATGTGCTGGGCCGTATAGGCTCAGCATCCAGGAAAAGATCTACGCCTATGAATGATTGTGCGACAAACGACCACTTGGACGTTTGGCTCCAGGACCAATTCTTTGAAGCATTCCCCATTGCTTCAGTCGTCAAGGACGACAAATGCAATGTGGTCAGAGCAAATCGTGAATTTGAAAGCAAATTCGGTTCCTGGAGAAACAAAAAATGTTTTGAAATCTATCAACACCGGAATTCTGCATGCGAAGATTGCCAGTCTCTGGAGATATTTCACAAAAAACACAAGATCAACGTTGAAGAAAACGGATACGACTCTGACAACAATTACATTTCTTTCCACAAGCATGTCAGTCCGATTCTCGATGAATCGAACAACGTGCGCTACATTATCGAAGTATTGACCGACATCACCGAATTCAACCAGATGCGGATCATCAACGAGCTTCTGTTTGACCAGGTTCCCTGCAGTATTCTGCTCATCGACAAACAATTCCGCATCTCCAGAGTCAACGACAGTCTCCGCCAAACCCTGGGCAACCTGGAGGGTAAACAATGTTACCAGGCATTGAAGGGCAGAGAGGCGATATGTGAAGAATGCACCGCCTCCCAGACATTCCGGGACGGCGAGGTCCACTACGGGCACCACGTCTGGTACACCGACGAGGGCGAGCCCTTGCACTTCCAGGTCATAACCGCCCCTTTGCGAACCCCTTCCAGGGATTTGGACCATGTCATCGAAATGGCCGTCGACGTGACCCATGTCCTGAACCTGGAGGACAGGCTCAAGGCGATCAATTCCTTTCTCAACGCCCTGGTCACCCATTCCCGGCACGGCATCCTCGCTCTGGACACAAGCGGGGAAGTCACCGTCATGAACGAAACGTGCCGCTCGTTGATGGGCCTGCCCGAGGACAGGGACCGGGTCACCCGGCAGGAGCTGAACCGTATCCTGCCTCGGGCTCTTCTGGACGAGCTGGACCGGGACGCCGGGGAGCTCAGCTTTCAGGAGATTCAAGTCACCGACTGGGAGGAGAGGAAAGTCCCGGTGCGCATCGCGGGACAGCGCCTGGAGGTCGAGGGCAAGAAGGTTGGAACCGCCTTGATGATCCAGGATTTGCAGCAGATCAAGCAGCTGGAGAAGGAAAAGCTGGAAGCGGAGCGGCTCGCCGCTGTGGGGCGTACGGTTGCGGGACTGGCCCATGGGGTCAAGAATCTCATCACCAGCCTCGAAGGCGGGATGTACGTCCTCAACTCCGGCTTTCAAGGAGGCGATCTCCAGAAGATCCAGAGCGGCCTGGAAATGCTCAATCGGAATATCACCCGAATATCGAATTTTGTGCAGGAGTTCCTGAGCTTCTCCAAGGGCCGGACCATCACTGTTCAGCACAACGATCCCGTTCAGATCGCCCGGGAAGTCGTCGAGGCCTATGTGGACAGGGCCAAGGAGAAGGGCATCGATATCATTCTCGAGGCCGACGAGCCCATCGATCCGGCTCCCCTCGACTATACGGGAATGCACGAATGTCTCGCCAATCTGGTCAGCAATGCAGTGGACGCCTGCCAGATAAGCGACAATCCGGACGGCTGCCACGTCCTGCTCCGGATTTTCGAAGAGGGCGACCAAATCATCTACGAAGTGCACGATACCGGATGCGGAATGGATCACGAGATCAAGCAGAACATTTTCACCAACTTCTTCAGCACGAAAGGGACTGGGGGTACAGGCCTCGGATTATTGACCACGAAAAAGATCGTTCACGAGCATAGCGGCACGATCGAAATGGACTCCGAAAAGGACAGGGGGACCTTTTTTCGAATCACTCTGCCCAGAAACAGGCTTCCGCAGCCGACATCCTGAGGAAACAGTGTACGCGGACCCTTGACGGATTCCGCATCACGCAATCTCTTGCCCTTTTCGCCCCCTGGGGCTGAAAGCATGAAAAGCGCATGACACAACAAGCCGACCACTTCCAACCCACAATCCTTTTTCTGGGATTCAGCAGCAACGGCCTGCAACTGATGGCCGAACGCCTCATTCGGGCCAAGAGCTCGAGCATTCACGCTTTGAGCGCTACAATCGTTCCTCCGACCCAGAACGAATACGCGGAAAAGGTCATGGAGGAAATCGGGCTGGACATCTCCGGTCTGCCCAATAAGGGTCTGCCCGAGATCGAGACCTTCCAGTTCGACCTGATCATCACCCTGGGCATCTTCGACGAAAGCTGTCGTTCCAACCTTCCCGGAATGCCCCCTCATATCCACTGGGACGTGCCCGACCCCGCAACCGACGCCCCGACGGAGGAAATACTCGACGCTCTGCGCAAGTCCAGGGACAGAATCGACACCAAGCTGGACACACTCTTCGATTCCCAGCTCCTGCAGGCCCTTTCCGTCTCCAAATGGAACCTGCAGCTTATCCTGGACAACCTGCTCGACGGAGTAATGGCCCATACGAGCAATCGCTATATCTTCTATTTCAACCAGGCCGCGGAGGAGATCACCGGGTATCATCGGCAGGATGTCGTGGGCCGGGACTGTCACGAGGTCTTTCCCGATCTCTTTTGCGGGGGAGTGTGCGAGTTCTGTCACGGGACGGGCCAACAACTCCCGCAGGAGGGCACGACTCGGGAAGTGGCCTTCCAGAGCCGCTACGGCAGGACCAAGAACCTGCGCATGTCCATTAAGCCCCTGACCGACGTGCACTTCGAGCAGGTGGGGGCGCTCATCTCCTTTCAGGACACCACCGAATTGAACCAGCTCAAGGAGCGCATCAAGCACCACCATTCCCTCCAGGGGATGATCGGCAACGATCCCAGGACTCTCTCCCTCTTTCAGGACATCAGGGAAGTGAGCTCCGTGGAGGTTCCGGTTCTACTCCAGGGAGAGAGCGGCACGGGCAAGGAGCTCGCCGCTCAGGCCATCCACAATCTGGGACCCAAGGCGGACAAGCCCTTCGTTACAGTGAATTGCGGCGCCCTCCCCGAGGGCGTTCTCGAGAGCGAGCTCTTCGGCCACGTCAAAGGGGCCTACACCGGAGCCGTCTCAGACAAGAAGGGCCGCTTTGAGGTCGCCCATACCGGGACCATCTTTCTGGATGAGGTCGCCGAGCTCTCCCTCAGCATGCAGGTCAAGCTCCTGCGCGTGCTTCAGGAGAAGAAGTTCGAGCGGGTCGGCGACGAAAAGACGATGCATGTGGATGTCCGGATTATCAGCGCCACGAATCAGGACCTGCGCAGGCTCATGGAACAGAAGACGTTCCGCAAGGATCTCTATTACAGGCTCTGTGTCGTTCCTATAGAGGTTCCGCCTCTCCGGGAGAGGCGTCTGGATATCCCCGTGCTGGTGGAATATTTTCTGGACCTTATCTCCAGAGAGCTGGACCGGCCCAAGCTGGAACCCACGAACGAGGTCCTGGACCATTTCAACCGCTATCCCTGGCCCGGAAACGTCAGGGAGCTCCGGAACACCCTGGAGTATGTCTATGTCAAATGCCGGTCCGGCGGAGAGCTGCGAGTCGAGCACCTGCCTCCGGAAATTGTTCAGAACGGGCCTTCCGAGACGAAGCGGGGATCCCCCCGTAAAATGAGCAAGGAAAACCTTCTCCAAGCCCTGTCCCAGGCAGAGGGAAACAGGAAGCGTGCCGCTGAATTGCTCGGCGTGAGCCGGGCCACCCTGTATCGCCACCTGGAAAGCCTCGGCCTCAAATAGACGAAGAGGAGAGAACCGGACCGCCGTGAGGATGCTGCCATGCTGTTGCCCGCGCCTTCCGGTTTCCTCCCCCCACCCCTCCCGGCCTTTCTCGATCACCGGCTTCCCCTGCATCCTTCGTCCACAGAGGGACTTTTCCCTCAGGGGAGGTCCGAAAAGGGGTCCCCATGGGTAAGCCCTGTTTCTGTCCCAGGGTCTGGCCGGATCAAGCCCAGTCGCACTCCATCAACAAAGAAATCCCTTCACGGGGTATTTTTTCACTTGAAACCTCCGGTTCCGGATTTTCTAACGTCCGGCACTCACTTTCCAAGAGGCATAGAATATTTGGGCAAGCGTCCAGAAAAGTGAGTGCCGGACGAAGAAAATCGACGGAACCTCCGCTGGGTAAGTTCAAAAATACCCCGTGTCGGCTTACTGTTCCGCAAGGTGCTGAATAGTTACCAAAAAAGAACACATTCAAGGCCCTGTCTCACCGGCCTCTCTGTTTCATGTGTCTCATCGTGTCTCAATCTCCCCAAACACATGGTGTTACACGTTAATTCGTGCATTTTTTCAATATGTTAAAACAAAGAACAATCATCTCGCCCCTCGAGGCTTCATACACATAATACACACCTCTTTCCGAACCGTCCCCTTTCCTTGCATCCAACACTCCTCAATCACGGGCAAAATTGCCGAATACACAGCTCACAAGTTTTGGCATATATCTTGCTAGAAAATTGTATGCACAAAGAGTATCATGCCCCGATTTCCGAAGAGCGCATTTTGCTCAAGGTTGTGGACCATTGCCACCAGATGCTTGAGCTGGCGGACGTATACGACTATTACCAGCATACCTCCGGATCCGCCGCAATTACTGGTGTCATGCGGGATGCGGCCTACAAGATCCGGGGTATGGCCCGACAGGAGCTGCATCAGAACGAAGGGGAGGCACCTCGGGAAAACGAGTGATGCCGCAATGTCTAGCCCAGGGGGAAGATTATGAGTGAAACGGGGAAAAAAATCCTTGTGGTGGATGATGAAGAGGACATCCGAATGTATTTGGCCACACTGTTCGAGGACCACGGTTTTCGGACAGTAACCGCTCAGGACGGAGAAAGGGCCTATAAGGTCGCGGTTGCAGAAAAGCCGGACCTGATAACCCTTGATCTGGCCATGCCCGAGCAGTCCGGTGTGAAGACATACCGCAACTGCAAGTTTTCCCCTGAGCTTCATGAGATCCCAGTTATCGTCATCACCGGAGTGGGAGAGAACATGGAGGAGTATTTCAAGAAAATGCCCAACTTTCCCACGCCGGACGGATTCGTCAACAAACCCATCGATCCCGAAAATTTGATGGAACAGGTCAAGGATCTGCTCGAAGAAATGGAGCAGCGCCAATAGCGTATCTAATTGGAGAAATCGAGCAGCAACTCCACAACCCCTTAATCCAACAGGAAAGAAGGAGTGATTTCATGTCCATTCTTGTGTACCTGCTTTTCTACCTCTGCGTACTTATCTTCATTTCCGCGGTTGTCTATCGCATCGTTCAATACATGCGGCTTCCCATCCATCTGCGATGGGAGCTCTATCCGGTTCCCCACGAGGGGAAGGAGAAATTCCAGTACGGCGGAAGCTATCTTGAGGAGACGGACTGGTGGGACAAGCCCCGGAAGATCTCCAAAATCGAAGAGCTCAAGACCATGTTCACCGAGATCGTTTTCCTGAAGGCCACCTGGGAGAACAACCGCTCCCTGTGGTATGCCACATACCCCTTCCATATCGGGCTCTATCTCATTTCCCTCTCCCTGATTCTCCTGCTGGGGGCCGCCATTGTACAGGCGGTACAGGCCCAGCCCGCGATAGCGGAAACGGCCCTGGAGCAGGGGCTTATGGGCCTTACCACCGTCCTTGCGCCCATCGGTCTCGTCCTCTGTCTGTTGGGGGCCGTCGCCCTGCTTGCCAAGAGAATGACCGATCCGGGGCTCGCCAACTATTCCAGCTTTTCGCACTACTTCAATCTGGGCGCCTTTGTGGTCGTCGCCGGCTTGGCCCTGATCACATGGGCAGCAGTGGATCCGAGCCTCGTGATGACCCGGGCCTTTTTCACCAGTCTCCTGAGCGCCAATCCCCAACCCGTGACCAGTCCTCTCCTGGGAACCACCCTGGCCCTAGGCGCCCTGCTAGGAGCCTACATCCCGCTCACGCACATGTCCCACTTCTTCATGAAGTATTTCCTCTATCACGACATCCGTTGGGGGGACGAATCCAGCTACGAAAAGAAAGGCGTGGATCAGAAGCTCGCTGTCGTTCTGAACTACCCGGTCAAGTGGTCCGCTGAGCACATTGCCGGTGACGGGTCACGCACCTGGGCCGATATCGCGACAACCAACCCCATGGACGAACCTGAAAAGCAGTCCCAATAAAGCGGAGCCAATCTCCAGGAACAGGAGCACGTTATGAAGAACAGCACTCTCAATATCAATGATGTGAGCAAGGACACGCCCAAGCTGACCAGTGTGGGTCTGGACGATCTCCTCCCTCTTCCCCTCGATCATGATGAAGAGGACTGGGGCCAGATCCCAGAGGAAACGAAGGAGAACTACTGCTGCATCCTCGACGACACCTGCATCCTCCCCATTCCCATGCCCCGCAGCAGGCAGCAGGAGGAGGAGCTGGTCAACAAGTTCATCGACGGGATGCGCAAGCTCTTCGACAAGGAGAACAACTGGACCTTTCTGGCCATGCTCAAGACCTCGGTGGAACATTGCGCCAAATGCAACTCCTGCGCTGAGTCCTGCCATCTCTACGAAGCGAGCGGGTACAACGAAATGTACCGCCCCAACTATCGCTCGGAGATCTTCCGCAGGATCTACAAGAAGTACGTCAAGGAAGAGCCCTTCGCCAAATGGCGCTCCGGGGACATCGACCTCAACTGGCGCACCATCGCCAGGCTGGGCGAGCTCGCCTACCGCTGCAACATCTGCCGTCGTTGCGCCCAGACCTGTCCCATCGGTGTAGACAACGCCCTCATAGCCAGGGAGATCCGCAAGCTGTTCAGCCAGGAGCTCGGCATCGCTCCGCCCGAGCTGCACGGCAAGGGCTCCATGCTGCAGCTCAAGACGGGATCATCCACCGGCATGAGCGAGATGGTGGTCAAGGACAACGTGGAGTTCATCGACGAGGACTTTTCCGAGGAAACAGGCTTCGACTTCACCACCCCGTGGGACGTGGAAGGGGCGGACATCCTGCTCATCCACAACGCCGGCGAGATCATGGCCTGGCCGGAGAACATCGCCGCCTTCTCCATGATCATGCAGGCCGCGGGCATCTCCTGGACCCTGTCCAGCGATCTCGCCGCCTACGACGGGATCAACTACGGGGTCTTCTACGACGACTTCCAGTATGCACGCACCGCGCTGCTTCAGGCCCAGGCCGCCAAAAAGCTGGGCGTCAAGAAGATCGTCCTGGGCGAGTGCGGGCACGCGCACAAGGCCCTCACCGTCATCGGGGACAGGGTGCTTCCGCCGGATCTGCGCATCCCCACCGAGGGATGCTTCCCCTTGTTGCGGGACATCGTGATGAACGACTGGATCAATCTCGATCCCAGCCGCAACGACTTCCCCGTAACCCTGCACGATCCCTGCAATCTGACCCGTCTCATGGGGATCATCAAACCCCAGCGCGAGATCCTGAACAAGATCTGTCCGCAGTTCAGGGAGATGAACCCCCATGGGCCGTATAACTATTGCTGCGGCGGCGGCAGTGGATACGCCATCATGAGCCGCAACACCATTCCCGACTGGCGTATGAAGGTCTCCGGCCGCAAGAAGCTCGAGCAGACCCTCAATGCGTTCTCCGACTGCAGGGGCCCGGACACGAAAAAATACGTCTGCGCCCCCTGCTCCAACTGCAAGGGCCAGTATCGCGAGCTCATCGAGCACTATGAGCTCATGGAGAAGGATAGCCTGAGTTACGGGGGCCTGGTGGAGCTCATCGTCAACGCCATGGTGGACGTCAATCCCGGGTTCATCAGCTGGGGAGAGGATGAATAGGGACTGTGCTCCAATCGTCGCCCGGATGCGGATTGCGGCCCGCAATCCGGGCGACCAACGCCCCAGACGGGGCATTGGGGAGGAAATGCTATGTATGCCCCTTCGGAAAAGAAGATTCTGATCATCGAGGACGAGCCCGACGTCCGAAACTACTTGAGCGCCTGCCTCGAGGACTCTGGATTCAGGGTAAAGAGCGCGATCAACGGCATGGAGGGCCTCGAGGCTGTCCGGGAATCCCCTCCGGACCTGATTACTCTGGACATGGTCATGCCCCGCAAATCAGGGCTACGATTCATGCGCGAGCTCAGGCAATACGAGGAGTGGGCCTCGATCCCGGTCATCGTCATCACCGCGCACGCCCGCGACGAGTGGGGCAACGAGGAAATCAAGGAGCTCAACGCCTTCGCCACCCGCATGCGCCCCAAATACGTTTTGGAAAAGCCTATCAAGCCTTCCGGATTGGTTCGGGCCATCGCGGACATCCTCGAGGTGGACCTGAGCGGGAAGCAATCCGCTCCGTCGGGCAACATCGAGGACCTTGTCACCACACTAGCCCGCGACGCCGACCAGGAGACCCTGGACCGGATCCAGGACATGCTCTCCAATAAGGACTGACCCTGCTTTCGTTTTCTAAGGGTATACCCCAAAACGGGGCGGCTTATGCCGCCCCTTTTTTTGTATGAAAATGTGTACAACCTGTTGAATTGTTACGTTCAATTGTCGGGCGCGGGGAGACGGGGATGTGCGCTGAAGCCGTGTTTCATAAACAGGCGAGCCCTTGTAGTCCGCGATATGGGGATCTTGCTGGCAGCGACCGTGAGGTTCGCGATGCCGCGGGTTTGTGGAGAACAACCAGTGTCTTGCGGGCATGAGTCGCTCAGCGTGCGCCCTTCCCGGCACTGGACGCCGAGATGAAACACAGGCATCAGCGCAATCCCCGACTTGCCCTGTTGAATGCAGCGTAGCTGCCCTGCCGAAGGCTGGATTCAACAGGGCTCCCCGCGCACCATTTTCATGCTTGGTTGTGCCCGGGTCACCCCGAGAATGAAGGTTGTATGAATATACGATCAGCTTTCTGAATTATTGGTAAAATGGTCGGGAAGGAACCTTGAACGGGGAACGGGGAACGGAAAACGACGCGATAAACGTCTTGTCTTTGCCACGCAACGCCGCTAGGCTTTATGGCTGTTAGCCTCGGTCGCGGATTTCGAGCCTGCTTTTCAATAGTGGGAGGCGATACTGCGGTATGTCCAAAATGCTCCGACTCGCGGCAAGGTTGCTGTTCCCCCGGATTCCCGGCATCCCCCAAACGCAACTTCGCGACATCTCCCTGCTGGGGTTTGCCCTGGCCATCGGGCTCCTGGCCGCGCTAGGGGCCGTAGCCTTCCGCTCCCTGATCGAGTTGTTCCAGTTTGCATTCTGGCCCTCGGGGGAATCCTTTCTGGACCGAGTTATAGCCGCACCCTGGTGGATGATCCTGGGCCTTCCCGCAGCAGGCGGCCTCATCACCGGACCGATCATTCAGTACCTTGCCCACGAGGCCAGAGGCCCGGGCGTGCCCGCGGTCATCCTCTCCGTCAGCAACCAGCAATCCACAATTCGCCACAGGGTAACCTTCATCAAGGGGCTCGTCTCCAGCGTCCTGCTGGGGACCGGGGCCTCTGTGGGCCGGGAAGGCCCGGTGGTGCAGATCGGGGCCTCTGTGGGATCCTCCCTGGCCCAGCTCTTCCGCCTCCGTCCGGATCTGCGGCGCGTATGCCTGGCCTGCGGCGCCGCCGCGGGCATCGCCGCAACATTCAACGCCCCGATCGCCGGCACCCTCTTCGCCCTGGAAATCATCCTCATGAACCTGGAAGTGGGCTCCATCAGCTATATCGTCATTTCCGCCATCACCGGTTCCGTGCTGGCTCGCGCTTTCTGGGGGGAATTCCCCACCTTCGATGCGGTCACTTTCGAGCTGGGCAGCCACCTTGAGCTCGCCGGGTACCTCCTTCTGGGACTCGCCGCGGGTGTTGTCTCCATTGTTTTCGTGCGCCTCACTTACGGGCTGGATAGCCTGTTTGCGCGTCTCCCTCTCCCCGGCTGGATCAAGCCGGCCCTGGGCGGGCTGGGCCTTGGCTGTGTCGCCCTGGCGCTGCCCCAGGTCATGGGCGTGGGTTACGATACGGTCAACGCCGCCCTGAACAACTCCCTGCTCTGGAACACGGCTCTGCTCCTTTTGGGAGCCAAGCTTCTGGCAACGTCCCTGTGCATCGGCTCCGGCATGAGCGGGGGCATTCTCGCCCCGTCCCTGTATCTGGGCGCAACCCTGGGCACAGCAATGGGCTTTTTCTTCACACAGCTCGGATTCGCACAGGGCCTGCATCCGGCCTTCTTCGCCCTGGCCGGAATGGGGGCCGTGGTATCCGGAACCACTCTGGCCCCGATGACCGCCATCATGACCATCTTCGAGCTCACGCTGCAGTATCAGATCATTCTGCCCCTCATGCTCGCCTGCATCAGCTCCACCCTGGTGGTACGTCTCCTCTTCGGGTACTCCGCGTACGAGATGAAGCTGGCTCGCGATGGGGTCAACATCGTCCGTGGCCACGACGTGGGCATATTGCGCAACCTCTCCATCCGCGAGTTCATGCATAGGGACTATGCCTGGATTCGCGAAGACGCCCCTCTGCAGGAGCTTTACAGTCGGCTCATGGAGTCGCCCTTTCCCCATTTCGTGGTTCTGGGCCAAGACAAAGATCTCGCGGGAGTGGTCAGCCTTCGGGATCTCCGCCCTGTGCTTCCCCGTTACGAGGAGCTCAAGGACGCCCTCCCTGTCCGGGATGTGATGACCCGGAACCCGGTCACCCTCGGGCAGAGGGACACCATGGAGCGGGCCATGCACGTGTTCGAGAAGCATCAGTTCTCTTTCGTGCCCGTGCTGGAGGATTCCGGCTCCCATAGGGTGAGCGGCATCCTGAGCAAGGACGCCCTGCTTACCGCATACGACCAGAAGGTGCTCAAGGACCGGGTCCTTTCCTGTCCCCTCACAACGCGCGGGTGAAAGGCACTTTCACGGGCTCCGACGCAAAAGTCCCCGGCCGGATACCGGCCGGGGACCTCTTGGAACTCCGCGGGGAGGCCGCCACTCAGGCCTTCTTCTTCATCTCCTCCCCGCAGCAGGTGAAGACGCACTCGTTTTGATCCGTGGTGCAGCCGCACTTGCTCTCCGATTCATCGCAGTCGCACTCCCTGGTTACCTGCACTTCCAGCCCGCAGTCCCCGCAGACATAGACCTCGCCCTTTTTCAGATCGTGACACGTGGGCATAACCGCCTCCTTGTTCTCCTGTTCGCGGACATCCCGCCGTCCTCGCGCGCCCTCCCGGCTAAACACCGGAAATGCGCGCAGGCAGGCGGACACTCGTCCATTTCTCGGATAATTGTAGCACACAATAGCGAGGGACCAAACAGCTCGCGCTATCACAGACGATTTCCTGATTAGCCCCAAAGGGGGAGTTCTTGGAGAAGGCCGGATTTGCCGGCGGATTCAAATTGGTTCCCTAGAACCCGTCGCAATGGGCTTTAAGCCGTTCGAGCAGAAACAACACCTACGGCTCCGACGGCTCCTCCGCAGGCGTAATCCGCAGGATCCGATCGTCTCCCTCACGGGGCTGCCCGCGTCCGTCGCGGTTGCTGGTGAGTACGTACAGGGCGCCGTCCGGGCCGACGACAGCGGTACGCAGCCTGCCGAACACTCCGCTGGCGCGCTCGGAGGCGAAAAGACCCTGAATGCGGCGCACTCCGTAGGAGCCTTCCTCGCGCTCAAGCCCGATGCGCATCAGGGCCTCACTCCTGAGGGTGGCCACATAGAGATCCCCCCGCCAGAAGGCCATCCCCGACGGCGGGGTGGTCTCCTTCCACAACACCAGGGGGTCCGCATACGCTTCGAGCCCGGCTGCTCCGATCTCCTCGGGCCAGCCGTAATTCCTCCCCTTGCGGATCACATTGAGCATGTCGTGCCCCTGCAGGCCGAACTCGCCGGAAGGACCGTGCTCCGAGGCAAAGAGGTCGCCGGTTTGGGGATGCCAGGCCAATCCCTGGGGATTGCGGTGGCCGTAGGACCAGATGGGGGAATCGGGGAAGGGATTGTCCGGGGGGATTGAACCGTCCGGGCCTATACGCAATATGGCTCCGGCCAGGTTTTCCCTGTCCTGGGCCATTTCTGCCCGGAAGTTCTCCCCGGCGGTGACATAGAGCTTTCCATCGGGCCCGAAACCGAGCCGACCGCCGTTGTGATAGCGCGCTCCGGGGATGCGGTCCAGAACAATGCGCCCCGGCTCAAGGCCTTGTCCGGTATCGCGGAAACGCTGCACACGGTTGTAGAGCTCCCCGTCCTCGCGATGGGTGTACATGGCGTAGATAAGCGGCGGCTCGGGAAAATGGGGATGCGTCTCCAGGCCCAGAAGCCCCCCTTCGCCGATAGTTGCCGCATCGATCCGCGCATAGGGCTCGGCCTCGAGCTTGCCTTTCCGGATAAGCCGGATCCTGCCGGGGCGTTCGCTCACCAGGGCCCGTTCTGGGGAGAGGAAGACCAGGGACCACGGCGCCTTGAGACCCTCGACCCAGCTCTGGACATGGATATCCGTGGGATGAGATACAAAACCCGTTTCCGCCTTCTGGGGAGCCTCCCCGACAGTCGGTCCCTCTCGGGCCTGAGCCGGTCCGGACACCACGAACGAAAGGATGAGAAGGGCGGCGAGAGCCGGAACCAATCCGGCAGTCCTTCCCGAGCCATCCGTTCGGTGACGCATTCTCCGCCTCATGGCATCACCCCCCTGGATTCCAGGCTCTATTCCGGGTACGATCGCCAACACTCTTTCGGAAAGCCTTCAGCTGATCCACAGACTGTGACTCTTGAGGTCGTAGCAGAGCTTCTTGCTCACCGACCCGATGCTCAATTGCGGACCCAGCCCCTGTTTACCGCTACCGGAATACCCGACTGCCACCGCGGCGTAGCTCCCCTCCTCGGCCTCCTTCTGGATAGCCTTGGCCACATTGCGGCCGGATCCCGACCTTTCCGCGATCCTGGAGGTATCGATGCCGTTCTTTTCCAAAGCCTCCCTGGCCCTGGAAAAGATTTCCCCGGAGGCGTCGGACTTTTTGTCCGGGACATGGAAGAGAGTAACACCGTGTTCTTCAGACCCCTCCAGCATAAATCCCACGTGATCTGCCATAGCCAGGCTGGATTCCGATCCGTCCAGACAGAGCAGGACTCCCCATCGATCGCTTTCGATACGGCGACAGATCCAGATAGGCACACTGCGTTCCTTTTCCAGGACCTGCATGCTCACGCTGCCGCCGAGCATCTCCTCCAGTCTGGTGGTTCCCCGCCTGCCCAGAACCACGGCGTCGTACTTGCCGCGTTCCGCCTCGCGGAGGATGTCCTTGGCTGTGCTCACGGCCTTGATCCGGTACTGGCACAGGGTATTTTCGACGGAAAAACCGTTCTGTTCCAGGAACCGGCCGGCACTTTGCAGGGCTTCGTTTTCCAGCAGCTTGCATTCCCTTTCCGTGGGCTCCCTTTCGCCGTACCCGGGATCCTGTCCCTTGGTGGGGGCCACATGGACCAGGGTCAGCTTGATCCGGGACTTATCCCGAAAAAAAGAGCTCACAAACCGCCCGCCATCGATGGAGCTGGGCGAATCACTGACTGTGACGAGGAGATGTTTGTGCATTCAGCCTCCCTGTTAGCGCTCATTGCCCTCTGAAGGTCGGCCATCCCCGACATTCACGGTACATGTCCCGAGCTCCCGGGGCCTTCCACACCGGTTTCGGGGCTCGGACACCCACATAGAGCTTCAAGCTTAAAGCAGATCCCGCTTCTTCTGCTCAAACTCCTCCTTGTCGATCTCCCCCCGGGCATAGCGCTCCTTGAGGATCTCCAGGGCCCGTCCCTGCGAGCCGCCGCCTGGCGCGCCGCCCTGGCCCTGATCCCTGGCGGGCCCCTGCAGGAGCCACTTGATGAGCAGCCCCAGGACGACAAGGAGCACAATCCAGAAGACAATCTGAAAGATCATGCCCACCCAGCCCATGCCGCCCATCATCATGCCCCCTCCCCAGGGACGCATGGCGGGATTTCTCTGATACTGGGCAAAAACCGGGCCCACACCGGAAAACGTTGCCGCAAGCGCGGCTAGGGGTATCCCGATGGAATACAATGGTCGCATCGACGGCCTCCCTTTCCCGTTTGACGCTATTTTCCTAAGACACCGCTATGGGGCACGCTGGAACAGCCATTGGAACAGAATAGCAGAAAGGGGAAGGGGCCAAAAGGGGGCAGAAAAAAACGCAATCGATTTTTGTCGCGTTTCCAGGTTGAAGGTTGGAAACTTGGGCATCAAAGTATGGCGTGGATGCTTTGTTAGCTCGGGAGTGTTACGTGCCCCCCAGGCATGTGGTCCTACAGGAAAGTATCCTCCTCGAGCTGCTCGATCCGCTTTTGGTGCCGGCCTCCCTGGAAGCTCGCCTCGAGCCAGGAACGCACGATGTCCGGGACCAGATCCGCATCCAGCAGGCGCTGGCCCAGGGCGATGAGGTTGGCGTTGTTGTGCTCCTTGGCCAAACGGGCGGACTCCGTATTCCAGCAGACCGCGCAGCGCACCCCGAGTACCTTGTTGGCAGCTATGGCCTCCCCGTTCCCGGAGCCGCCGAGCACGATGCCCGCCTCGCACTCCCCCTTTGTCACCGCCAGAGCGGCGGCCCGAATATAAGGGGGATAGTCCACCCGCTCTTCGGAGCTGGTGCCGAAATCGCGCACTCTGTAGCCCCAGCCCCCAAGGGCCGCCTTAATCCTCTCCTTGTAGCGATACCCCGCGTGATCCGAAGCTATGGCTATCAAGACCGGACGATCCTGCATAAGGCCCATTTCCCTGATACGGTTTCGCTTCATTGGCATCCGTAAAAAAACAAAGGCACACGTCCAGCTCTTTCGCCATCAGCCCCTAGCATTCTCGTCTGGCCCCACTTTGAGCTCGCAGACCCAGTTCAAGAAGCGCTGGATATCTTCCCCCCAAAGAACGCGACCATGTTGCGGAGCCATTAACTGGATGTCCAAATGCTGCACCCGTTCCACCCATTCCAGAATGGCCTGACTTGAAGGCATCCAGCGCCGGTGAAGGGGTTCCATGTGCCGGATATGGCTGTCGAAGTCCCTGCAGAAAAAGGGAGCCTCGCTCTGACCCGGCTCGACTGCCATCCCCATATCCCCGCTCATCAAGAGTTTCGCTTCAGGGTCGTAGAGCTGGAAGTTCCCCGAGGAATGGCAAAAATGCGCCGGGATCGCCTGGAGCCCCAGACCACCTATTGCTATCGTGCCTCCGTTATCGGGAATCCCTTTGTATTCCATGTGATCCAGTCCGAAATGGCGCAGAAAGCCCTCCCACATCCAGGGCCCGTGCACAAAGGCCCCGTTGGGGAGAACATCGTCCCACAGGCCCAGTGAAGATGTCAGATC
>CAYNCR010000006.1:4252-9898 GCA_964395575.1 uncultured Desulfohalobiaceae bacterium | reverse complement strand
GATCGGGATCCTGATGGGAGACAAAAACATCCTGAATGTCTTCCACAGCGATATATTCCAAAACGGACCTGAGCATGGGGGCAAACAGCTCAATACCTCCCGGTTCGGCCAACAACCCCCGTCCGGAATGCAGAACCAGAAATTGGTTGGTGTCCATGATATTTTCCGGTTTTCCCGGATCCCGCCCCAGGATCAGCCACTGGTGATCGGCGTCTCTATACAGCTCCACTCCCTTCATAAGGTGTCATTCTCCCTTAGACGAACACAACGTTTTTCCGAAAGCTCCCGCAATTCCTCCAAACGAGGGTGGACTCTCTGCAATACCTGCTCGATCGTTCGGATACTCGACCGCATCCATCGGGCCACGCCCTCAAACTGAACCCGCAACTCCCTGTTACTCACCCGCGATGCCTCGATCCGGGTATTGACCGCGAGATGCTCCGCAGTCCACATACGCTGATATAGCCTATCCAGCGTGACCTGAAAGTCCCGAACCTGTTGCCTGTTCCGCTCAAGCAGTCCTTGCAATCTGTCGTGACTCGCAGTCTGTCGGACCGACTCGCCCAATACCGCCTTTAATGGAGCATGAGCCCTGTCTGCCACTGAAATTTTGTAGGTGAGCCGGGACACCTCGACAGCCTCACGACTGGCCCGATCGATCAGTCCGGATATATCGCCGGCGAGCTCATTGAGTCGTGCCGAAACCGGATCCAAGCCCAAGCCGGACTCGTTCGACTTGCTCACCATCACTCGTGCGTTCAGTCCCATCAAGGACATGGACAGGATCTCCTCCAAAATTGAGGACAGGTCCGCCGCAGAGCGGGCACTCAAAAGATGGGGATTGGCCTCTTCGTTCTCAGCCCTGGATGGTTGCTGGGAGGAGGCATCTTCTTCGGATAAACTGCGTGTATGCATCAGATTTTCCTGTCTCGCGTACTTTGTCTTCGGAAAGGAAGCAGCTTCTTCATACCCACCTTTCTTGTCGGATGG
This sequence comes from uncultured Desulfohalobiaceae bacterium, assembly GCA_964395575.1. Lineage (GTDB taxonomy): Bacteria > Desulfobacterota > Desulfovibrionia > Desulfovibrionales > Desulfothermaceae > JAIPDU01. Next base: position 8,908 of record CAYNCR010000006.1, on the reverse strand, counting down.
ACCCGCGACAAAAATAACCTCTTAGACCGTCCCCTCCATGCATTTCCGAATCCCAACACTCAGCCGCTCAGGCCACGAGCTGGACGTTTTTTCTATAGACGTAGGCCAGCAGAAGGGCAAAAAGCGCGGCTCCAACCCCGATCACGACGTCGATATAACCGGGGCCGGTCATGCTCAAGCGCACGAGAAGAGTGGCAATGGCGTACCCGGAATTGCGGAACATGTCCTCGAACCGGGGAAAAAAAGGGTGGGAAATGAGGACGAGCAGAATGTCGCCGAAGACGAGAATGGTGAAGAACTCGGCAAAGAAGTCCATTCCCTCGAAACCACGAATGATGGCGACACAGTTATATACTCCCAGAACCAGGAAAAGCAGCAGCAGTATCAGTCCCACTGCCTTCTTGGCTCCCACGAAGTGGAAGATCCGAACACCCTCGGCTTGGGATTTCTGCCTCTTGAACTGCTGCCGGTAGTAATAGCTGACGCAGATGAAGATGAGCAGGGCCCCCAGGCCGTAGGCCCCGATTCGGAGCAGAGGCTCCATATGCCCGCTCAGGCGGATGGGTTCTGTGAAATGGATGAGCTCCTTGAAGGCATTGCGCAGAAAATAGAGGATCAAAATCTCCAGCTGCTTGCCCACGGAACGGGAGACCGATGCGGGCACGACGAAGATGAGGTTGATCACCTCCACCACAAGGAGCAAAGAGAAGGTCAAGTATACGGCATAGAAGGGATTGGTGGGAAGACTTGGAAAAAGGCCTGCTGGCAGCAAGCTGTTCCGCTTGAGCTCGATGAGCCCGAGCAGGACCACAAAGAAGATAAGCAGCAACGCGTTCACCACGTGCTGGGTCTTCTTGCACTCCCAGATGTAGTGCAGCTCGTCGAAGACGAGGTGCATCCCCTCGCACAGTCGGTTCAGCATGACCTCGATCACTCGTCTTTTATGGAGAAAACATCGAAAAGCGCTCGGCGCTGGAAAGCCTCTCCGCAATCACTCTGGAGCGGCATTCATCTCCACCCGGTTGCGTCCCCCCTGCTTGGCCCTGGAGAGAAGGCTGTCCGCCCGCTTTACAAGGTCATCGAGACTGTCTCCGGCTGCGGTGCTCGCCACACCCATGCTCACGGTGACCGATCCGACCTCCGGAAAGGTGTGGGCTTCCACCTCCGCCCGCAGCCGTTCGGCCATTTCCGCACCGTCCTGCGCATCGGACTTGGGCAGCAGGATCACGAATTCCTCGCCGCCCCAGCGCCCCGCCAGATCGGACTTTCGACAAACCCGGCTCATCAGTGCGGCGATATGCTTGAGCACTTCATCCCCTGTGCCGTGGCCGTAGGTGTCGTTGACCATCTTGAAATGGTCCAGATCGAGCATGATCAGGGTTATGGGCTCTCCGTGCCTCCTGGCCAGCTCCACGAGACGTTCTCCTTCCCAGTCGAACTGACGTCTGTTCGCAAGTCCGGTGAGATAGTCGGTCCGGGCGCTCCGGGCCTCGGTGACATCGTGAACAACGGCGTAGAAACCCAGTATACGGCCATCCTGCCCATAGTTGGGATAATAGTCGCCCTGCACGGTCCGGGTGACCCCATCGGCAAACACGACGTCGTTCTCGAAGGAAACCCGTTTTCCCTGCAAGGCGGCCTCGACATAGGGCCTTAAGCGGTTGAAGCCTTCCTCGCCCAGGACCTCCCAGATATAACGGCCTCGTATGTCCTCGGAGGAAAGGCCGAACACCCTTTCATACTCGGCATTGACCTCCTGGTAGCGGAGCTCGCGATCCACTGAGGCTATCAGCGCGGGCACCGCGTCCATCAATGTCGTGCGACGCTCCACCTCCGCAGCATAATCTGCTGCCTTGGCCAGACCGGCAGCAAGCACCCCCGAAGCAAGCCGCAACAGCTGAATATGTTCCTTGCTGAAACGATGGGCTTCCCCAGCGATAACCTTGAGCACCCCGAAAACCCGGCCTTTATGCCTCAAAGGCACCAGGATTCCCGAAATAAAGCCCACACTGCGCGCCTCCTCCTTCATGGACACACGTGAATCGACTTCAATGTCTCGGCAGAATTGAGGAGTTTCCTCGCGGTACACCCAGCCGGAAAGAGAATGATTCAGCGGAAGCCGCAGCCCGACATGGTCCTTCGCTGTACCCGCAACAGCCCGATATACGATCTCTTCCCCTTCCACCTCCTCAACAGCCGCACCGTCCGCGCCGGTGATCTCCAGGGCCATATCGGCTACCCGCTGACGCATCTGATCCAGGTCCAGATCACCGATGGCGACTTCGCGCTGGATCCTGGTCAGAGCCTGCAATTGGCGCAACTGGGAAGATTCCACTTTTCCATGGGTGATATCGCGCTGAATGGCCACGAAGTGAGTCACTGCTCCGTTCACGCTGCGAAGGGATGAAATGGTCATGGCCATGCGGAAGGGAGTGCCGTCTGTTCTGTAATTGATCGCCTCGACCTCTGTCGCGCCGGTCGCCTCATGATCGGAACGAAGCTGGTCCAAGGTTTCCCGCCACATGTCCGGATCCTGCAGGATGGCCGGATTTCTGCCCACGGCCTGTTCCGCAGCATACCCCGTAATCCGCTCCCAGGCGGAATTGACCCAAAGGATGCGCGGACCCTGCGAATCCAGCGAGGCATCGGTGATCACAACGCCCTCTTGCAATTGCTCCAGCGTCGCTTCGGCAAACCCTTGGGGCAGGGAATCGGTCAGAGGCCGTCCAACGAATTTCAATCTATCCTTGGCCATACACCTCTGTGAACGGGGTGACGCACAGTCAACGAGCCAGTGCGTGCCTCTTCTGTTTCATATTCCGCTGTGCCGGGAAGACCTCGACCTGCAAATCCCAACACGCATTCCGATCGACCCTACCACTTCTCCAAATACCGAACAATGCGCCTTGAGCTGGGTGTGCCTCGAAGGAACCGATTGACACACACTTGGCGATCACCGATGATAGAATCAGGAACATTCCTGTTTTCGTCGAAGATTCAAACCCCAGGCTCCAAGCCTGATCCCAGACAGGATGCATGAAGCGCTCCGGGGTTTTCCCGCAGGGAAGCCGCCGGGGTTGCCCCGCTGAACCCGAACCAGGAGGTTGTGCCATGAGCTGGGTCACAGTGAACCGTTTTTACCGGACCGAAAACACCGAGCAGGACGCCAAGGAGGCAGTGGACAGGGTGTTCAAGCACTGGGAGAACGTGGCCCTGGATCTGGGGTTCGATCCCAAGCAAAACGTCAATGTCAAGGAAGGGGAGAAAATGTACGCCATCGCCATCAGCGAGGAGCTGGACGCAACCATGCGGGAGGAGCCGGGAAGCTGGTGGTGACTGGTGAAGAGTGTCATGCGGAGAGAGGGACGTCCAACACACTTTGGGGCCAGACGGGATTGCATGTCTGGCGGCCGGCGTCAGGGGGCCCTCACCTAGCCTGCGCTATCGCCCGCCGCAAGTGACCGCGTCATTTGCGGCGGGTCTCTTCCCTGTCGGCCCCTAGCCCCAGGTCGACGACCATCCCTTCCACAGCCCGCCACGCGCTGGCCAGGCACATACCGGCACCACACTTGAAGCGCATCCAGTCCGCATGCGCCAGGATGGAGCCGATTGCGTACACCCCGTTATATATGGCCCGTCCCCGCCCATCCACCGGCCGAAACCGGGCGTCCGTTTCCAGACCCGCGCGATCGACCCCGTGGCCCTCGGGATCGAAGAGATCCGGGCTGTGCCAGGCGCTCCGCGTCTCCGGCTGCGCCACAGGCAACTGGAGCAGGGGTTCCCATATCCTCCCTCTCTCGGCCCGCAGCCCGTGGCCCAGAAACCGTCCGCTCGCGAGCACAACCGCGGAGGAGCGGATCTGTTTCTCCGGCTCCTGCCTGTCCGTCTCCAGCAGAAAATCCCTGTCCGCGAGGACCCTGGCGCTTTGAACACGTCCCGGTATCAGGGTCCGGATCGCCTCGTCTTCCCGTAAGGCGCTGTACAGGGCTTCCCTGATCCGGCCCGCGGGCACGGGATTGGGCAGGGTGGGAATCTCGAAAACAGGCGCGCCGACCATCTCCTGAAATCGCCTTTTGATCCCGTCCGGATTGTGGACTCCCAACACGGCGGGCAGGCCCACAACCTCGTTTTTTCCGAGGCGACTCCGGACGGCGCGAGCCAATGCTTCGAGGTTCTTGACGTTCTCCAGGCTCCGGGCGAGCAGGAGCGGCCGGGCTTCACGTCCCAGACTGAAACCTGTAAGGGACAGGGAATCGCTCCGGGCCCTGGGCCAGGCGTCGCCAAGAGCCGCCAGCATGCCTTCCGCGTCGAAATCCTTCATCCCCTCGATATCCAGCACCAGGCAGGGCGTGTTCTTTTCCCTCACCTCGATGCCGGGCCACATCGTCGCGGGCACGCGATAGGTGGGCCGGAGTGTGCCGAGCTGAGTGGGAAGAATTATATTGTGCTTCCCGGAGCCGGTGTACTCAACTCCCCGCCTCGCCAAAACGCTGCCGAAACGGTCCAAGGCGCGGGCGACGGCATCCGCGCCCGGCTTATTGAGCGGATGCTTGGGGAAGCGTTCCCCAAGGTCCTGGAGCGCGCGCCAGGGATCCTCGCGCGGGAGCTCCTCGCCGGGCAAGGCGCCCAGCAGATCGAACAAACCGCTGCTCAAGT
>CAYNCR010000006.1:0-4242 GCA_964395575.1 uncultured Desulfohalobiaceae bacterium | reverse complement strand
CCTTTCTGACCGTCTGTGGGGACTTTCCCTACGCGAACGGCGGCGGCAAGGCCGGCGAGACCGCAGCCGACCACCGCAACGTCCGCATGGATAACGCCCGACTTGGTCATTTTTTGCCCCGATTCCAGGGTGCTTCCAGACTGAAAAAGCCGCAGTGCATGCCCTGGGTCAGCTCGGCCTGGGCCAGTTGAACGCCCCAGAGCACAGGCCGCAGCCCCTTCCACCGCTCCTGGAGGAAATCCCCGACCCACTCCGCCTGTCTCGATTTGTCTCCTTCTGCGAAGAGATACCCCGGGACCCTGATGCTGCAGAATGTTCCCTGACAGGGCCCCTTGCCCATTCGGCTCCTGAGCCTGAGGGCTGTAAGATCAGGGCTGAGGTGCTGTCTGGGAGTTGTTTCCGTGACGTGGATCAAATCGCTCCGCGGAACCATCTCGCACTCGCACAGAAGCGGATCATCCGACCGCTCCGTGCTCATTGCGATCCGTTCGGCAGTCCGATGTTCCAGCAGCGCCCCGTCTTCGGATCGGGGCAGGGGCTCCAGATGCGTTCGGCAGGCCGCATCAACGTTCAGCCGGTCGCAGATCAAATCGGCGCATTTCTCGGCCATGAGGCGATAGGTGGTGAGCTTGCCACCAGTGATGGAGAGAAGGTTTCCCACACCCTCCTCACCGTGATCCAGAAGGACGAATCCCCGACCCGCGGAGCGCTCCCCGCCGGACTGGTCCCCGCCGGAAGAATAAATGGGCCGCACCCCGGCGTAGGCACGGATGTATCTGGCGCTTTCCAGCTCCGGCAGCATCCGCGATCCCTCGCGCACCAGGGTGTCCACCTCGTCAACAGTGGGGGCGATGGAGTCGAGATCCGGCAAATGCACTGAGGTGGTGCCCAGGATGGACACATGGCCTCCGGGCACCAGGATGTCGCCGTCCGCGGGATGACGCAGGCGGTTGATCACTCTTTGGGCCAGACGGGAGGAGGTCACTGCCATGGTCCCCTTGGAATAGAGCATCTCGAAGGGAGCTCCAGCCATGGCGGCCACCCTCCCCGACCAGGCGCCCGCGGCGTTGACCACGATCCGCGGCTCCACGGTCCTGGTTTCGCCATCGTTCCCTTTTGAGAGACGAGCCTTTGAAATCCACGCCCCCTCCATCTCGAAGCCTTGCACCTCGGCAAAGGGCCAAAACTCCGCCCCCAGCTCCATGGCCTGGGCCAGGTTGTCCAGGGAGAGGCGAAAAGGCTCCACGGCGCCGTCCGGCACGAAATAGGCGGCCTTGATCGCCTCCGAGAGCGCCGGTTCGAGCTCACGGGCTTTTTCCGGGCCCATCGCCTCCGTCTCGATTCCGCACTCGGAACAGAGCCTTGGGAACTTCTCGATGTACCGCTCCTCGTCGCCCTGGACGGCCACGAACAGGCCTCCGGTGTCCTCGACGCAGTGCGGGGCCAATCGCTTCAGCAGGGCGGATTCCTCGCGGCATTCCCTGGCTGACTCGGGATCGGCGGCAACATATCTGGCCCCGCTGTGCAAAAGGCCGTGATTGCTCCCGGATGCTCCGGAGTTGAAATCACCCCTGTCCACGACAATGCTGGCAATGCCACGCAGGGCCAGATCCCTGGCCAGGCCCGTTCCGGTGATCCCGGCGCCGATGATGAGAACCTGTGTTTGCACAGTGCTCCTCTTTCAGTTTGTATAGCCCTTTGACAAAACCGGTCAAGCGGACGTATGGGACCTGCATCGGTCCCTGTTCATCATGGCACTGGCGCGAGGTTGGTGTCGAACCATGGGCAACCCACAAAGGAAAGGCTTATGCTGAACTCGTTCTTCAAGCTCCAGGAAAGCGGCACGGATGTTAAAACGGAGATCACCGCCGGGCTGACCACGTTCATGACCATGGCCTACATCATCTTCGTCAACCCCGCCATCCTCTCCAAGACGGGCATGAACTTCGAGGCGGTGATGATGGCCACGGTCCTCGCCGCCGGGATAACCACCATCTTCATGGGCCTGTTCGCCAACTATCCCTTCGCCCTGGCCCCGGGCATGGGGCTGAACGCCTACTTCACCTTCACCGTGGTGGAGCAGATGGGCTACTCCTGGGAAACCGCCCTGGGAGCGGTGTTCGTCTCAGGGTTCATCTTCCTGATCCTGACCGTGGTGCGCATCCGGGAGATCATCGTCTACGCCATACCGGATTCGCTCAAGCTGGCCACCGCCGGGGGCATCGGGCTCTTCCTCGCCCTGATCGGGCTCAAGGAGGTGGGCATCATCACCAGCCATCCCTCCACCATGGTCACCCTGGGCGACATCACCCAAAGCACACCGATCATGGCTGTTGTAGGGACCATTATCATCGGCGCCCTGATGGCTAGGCGCGTCAAGGGGGCAATCCTTATCGGGATCCTGCTCACCTGGATTATCGGGTTGGTTCTGGGATTTTCTCAATTCGAGGGCGTCTTCGGCCCGCCCCCGAGCCTGGAGCCGGTGCTCTTGCAGCTGGATATCATGTCCGCCCTGGAAATCGGATTCTTCGGGATCATCTTCGCCTTCCTCTTCGTGGACCTCTTCGACACCACAGGCACGCTCGTCGGCGTGGCCGAGCAGGGCGGATTCATCAAAAAGGACGGGACCTTTCCCAGGGTGAACAAGGCCCTGTCCGCGGACGCCGGAGGCACGCTCCTGGGCAGCCTGCTGGGGACCTCCACCATCACCTGCTACATCGAGAGCGCCTCCGGAGTCGCGGCGGGCGGACGAACCGGGCTGACCTCCCTGGTGGTGGGCATCCTCTTTTTGCTCTCCATGTTCCTGGCTCCGCTGGCCCAGTCCATTCCCGCCTTCGCCACCTCGCCGGCGCTGATCATCGTGGGCATGCTCATGCTCAAAGTGGTCTCCCAGATCAACTGGGAGGATGTCTCCGATGCGCTGCCGGCCTTTGTGGTCATCATCTCCATGCCCTTCTCCTACAGCATCGCCACCGGCATCGCCCTGGGATTCATCTTCTATCCCCTGGTCAAGCTCCTGGCCGGAAAGGCCAGGGAGGTGAAGCCCACCGTCTGGGTCCTGGCGGTCATCTTCGTCCTGCGCTTCATCTATCTGGGCAGCCTCTAGCAGGGCGCTCAAAATTTCAATTGCTGCGTTGCTTCAAAAAGCCCAAGCTCTTACGTAGGGATACTACGCTGCGAGCTTGGGCTTTTTTCGCGCCTTGCACTTAACATTTTGAACGCCCTGCAGATAAGGTTGTTTGAAATAACTCGCATTCCCAGACTGATACAACCATCATCCCCGGGCCGACCCGGGCACAACCAAGCATGAAAATGCGAGGCAATTGCGGGTGGACGCTGAAGCGCGGGGGTCATCCCGGGTTTCACCTGACGGGATACTGAACACCGTATCGACATTCCCGCACCATGTCCTTGGAGGCAAGGTTTTCATGGTGCGTTTTCTATCCGGAGCAGCCGCAAGTTTACCTCGAAGTGTACCAACAAGGCCGTGGTGTATTATGAACCCCGCGCTTCAGCGCTCCACCCGCTGTTGCCTCGCGGACAATCACCCAATAATACGGCACGTTAAACACATTTTCATACAACCTTCATTCCCGGGCCACCCCCGGGTACAACCAAGCATGAAAATGGCGCGAGGCGAATGCGGGTGGACGCTGAAGCGCAGGTTTCATCTCGGGTTTCACATGACGGGATACGCAACACCCCATCGACATTCCCGGAATCACGTCTGTTGAAGCAGGATTCAAATGATGTGAATTCTGACTGGAGTGGAGCCAATTTCACCTCAAGCGGTTCCAACAAGGCCATGGTGTATTATGAAACCCAGCGAAGCGCTCCACCCGCATTCGCCTCGCGGACAATTCCACAACAATTCAGCACCTTAGCCACATTTTCATACAAAAAAACACAACCAAGCACGAAAATGCGAATGGGGGGCCTTGCTAGGTGAGAAACTCGAACCGCTCCGCGTCGAAGACTCCCTTGTCGCTGATCCTGAGACTGGGGATAACCAGAAGGGCCATGAAGGAGAGGACCATGTGCGGGGCCCGGAGCGGGCTCCCCATTTCCCGGGCCATACGGGTCAGGCGCTCGTGGGCGGAAGAGACCTCTCCTCCGGGGCGATCGCTCATGAGCCCGGCCACGGGCAGGGGAAGGACCTCCTCCCTGTCCCCGAGCACCGCGGCGATACCGCCCCTGTGCCCCATCACCAGGTCCACCGCCCTGGCCAGGTCCGCGTCCGAG
>CAYNCR010000005.1:0-27642 GCA_964395575.1 uncultured Desulfohalobiaceae bacterium | reverse complement strand
GAACCTTACTGTCGCTGCCGGCAAGATCCCCATATCGCGAGCTACAAGGGCTCGCCTGTTTATGAAACACGGCTTCAGCGCACATCCCCGTCTCCTCGCGCCGTATCTCCTGTTCATTCAAACTGTTGGCCATATTTTCATACAAAAAAACCCTCATGTGAAGGGCCTAGAGCCGCTCTCAGGGGCTCATGCACTCGCGACTAAATAACCGAGGAAAACGGCTCGCACTTTGCCGCATGTGTTCGGTTTGAGCGAAGACCCGTCCAGATCCGAGGCGCAAGACATTTTGAAACCGCAGTGTATGGTCAATACATGAGGATTTCAAAATGTCGCAGCAACGAAGGAGATGGGCGGGTATTCGTTCAAACCCCCTTTACCCGTTCAAACACTCTCCTGGGGTTGGTACCAGCGCAACCGGAGGGAGTTGCTCACCACGGAAACCGAGCTCATGGCCATGGCCCCTGCCGCGATCATGGGATTCAGCGTGGGACCGCCGAAGAGGAGGAGCACACCGGCGGCAATGGGGATGCCCAGGCTGTTGTAGATAAAGGCCCAGAAGAGGTTCTGCTTGATGTTGCGCACCGTGGCCCGGCTCAGGTCGATGGCGGTCAGGACCTGGCGCAGGTCGGAGTGCATGAGCACGATGTCCCCGGACTCCATGGCCACATCGATGCCCGAGCCCATGGAGATCCCCAGGTCCGCCTGGGCCAGTGCCGGAGCGTCGTTGATCCCGTCCCCGACCATGGCCACCTTGAGGCCCTGCTCCTGCAGCCGGGACACTTCCCGGGCCTTGTTCTCCGGAAGCACTTCCGCCAGGACCCGATCGATCCCGGCCTGCCGGGCGACGGCTCGGGCGGTGCGCTCGTTGTCCCCGGTGATCATGAGCACCTGCAGCCCGCGGCGCTGCAGGCTGGCCACTACATCCGCGGCCTCCGGCTTGAGCTCGTCCCCCACGCCCAGGATGAGGGCCAGCTTCCCGTTCTCCGCGGCCAGCAGGGGTGTCCGGCCCCTGTCCGCCAGCTCCTGCATCCGGGAACTTACCGCCTCGTCCTCCAGGCCGGACACGGAATAGGCCCGCATGAGCTCCGTGTTGCCCAGAAGGATCTCGCTGCCGCCGATTTCGGCGACAACCCCCTTGCCCGGCAGGGCCTCAAAGCTGTCCGGACGGGAAAAGCCACTGTATCCGCTGGAACGGATACCTTCCACCACCGCCCGGGCCAGGGGGTGCTCGGACTCGTTCTCCACTCCGGCGATGAGGGGGAGCAAACGTTCTTCGGCTCCCTCCTCCCCGCTCAGGCTGATGGTTTCCCGCAGGCTGGGCTTGCCCTCGGTCAAGGTTCCCGTCTTGTCCAGGATCAGCGCCTGCAGGCCCTTGGCCGTCTCCAGAGCCTCTCCGCTCTTGATGAGCACGCCGAGCTGGGCCCCGCGCCCGGTTCCGGTCATGATCGCCGTGGGCGTGGCCAGGCCCAGGGCGCAGGGGCAGGCAATAACCATGACCGCCACGAAGATGCGCAGGGAGAAGGAAAACTCCGCCCCACTCAGCAGGAGCCAGGCCGCTCCGGCCAGAAAGGCGGCTCCGATCACAGCGGGCACGAAGTAGAGGCTCACCCGGTCCGCAAGGTTTGCGATGGGGGCCTTGGAGCCCTGTGCCTCCTGAACCAATCGAATGATGCGGGAAAGCGCTGTCTCTCCCCCCACTTTCTCCGCCCGCAGGCGGAAAGACCCGTGCTGATTGTAAGTCCCGCCGTAGACCCAGTCCCCGACCGCCTTGGAGACCGGCAGGCTCTCGCCGGTGAGCATGGATTCGTCGAGGCTGCTCTTGCCCTCCACCACGCTCCCGTCTACTGGGATCCGCTCACCGGGCCGCACCTGAATCAGATCCCCGGGAGCGATCTCCGCCACGGGAACGGTGACCTCCTCCCCGTCGCGGACGAGGGTGGCGGTTTCCGGCCGGAGCTGCATCAGCTGCCGCACCGCGTCCGTGGTGCGGGCCTTGGACCGGTTCTCGAAGTAGCGGCCCAGGGTGATGAGCACGATAATGATCGCCGCGGAGTCGAAGTAAAGGTCTCCGGCCCGCTCCACCGGAAAGTGCCCCGCAATGATCTCGCCCAGGTTCCAGGTGCTGTAGACGAAGGCGGCACCCGTTCCCACGGCGATCAGGGTGTCCATGTTCGGGGCCATGCGGAAGAGCGGAGGCATGCCCTGGGTATAGAAGAACCGGCCCAGCCAGATAATGGGCGCGGTGAGAGCGAACTGCACCGCTCCGAAGGCCAGGGGGGAAGTTTCCGGGGCCAGCGCGGCAGGCAGGGGCATGCCCAGCATTTCGCCCATGGACAGGACGAACAGGGGCACGGCCAGGAAGAGATAGAGATAGAGGCGGCGCTTGAGGTCCGCAACCCGTTCCTGCATCTCGCGGTCCTGCACGTCCGGGGCCGCGCCCTCCTGGGCCTCTCCCTCGAGCACGTACGCCTCGTATCCGGCCCGGCCTATGGTATCAATCAGGGTGGCTGAGTCCATCACTGAGGGATCGTACGCGACCCGCGCCCTCTCCGAGGCCAGGTTCACGCCGGCCTCGCGCACCCCGTCCAGGCCGGTCAGGGCCCGCTCCACCCGGCTGGAACAGGCGGCGCAGTGCATCCCCTTGATGCGGAAGGTCCGCTTGGTTTTCTCCTGCTGATTGGTTCCAGCCGCTTCCTCGGAACTCATAGCTCCCCCTTCCCCTTTTGCGGCTCTATTTTTTGGCGCTGCCGGCCAAGGACCGAGCGCCTGGAAAAGGATTCCGCCTTTCACTGGGCTGGCTGGCGCAACTGCGCTCGCGGGCTGCATCATTTTGGGAGGCCCGCCGTGAAAGACCGGCGGAACAGGCATGACAAGCGGAATGCCGAGAAAGCCTTCCTTCTCTTGCAATGAGCGCAGTGCGGGACTCGCGGCTCACAAAAAAAGCGCGAACCGGACGCTATTGTGCCGGTTCGCGCTCCAGGCATCAAGCACCGGTTTAGTAGTTCTGCTGATAGGGGGTGCCATACATCATTCCGGGACCCATGCCTTGACCGCGCTGCATCCCGGGACCCATCCTACCGGGGCCCATGCCGTAACCGCCGCCCTGCATGCCAGGGCTCATCATGCCGGGGCCCATTCCTCGGCCTCCGTGCATCATCCCGGGACCCATCATCCTTCCGGGGCCCATGCCACGGCCTCCACGCATCATCCCGGGCCCCATTCCGTGCTTCATACCTGGGCCCATCATTCCGGGACCCATTCCTCGCATCATGCCGGGACCCATGCCTTGACCGCCATGCATCATGCCGGGGCCCATGCCTTGACCGCCGTGCATCATGCCGGGGCCCATTCCCGTGCACCCGGACATCATGCCCGGCCCCATGCCATAGCCGCCGTAAGCGGGCATGAGATCCTGCTTACGCATCTCCATCTGCATTTCCGTGCGGTTTTCAAAAAGCTTGCCGCGCAGATCATTGATCTCCTGAGTCAGGGAGCGCACCTTGCTCGTGTTGACCTCGTCTCCCGCCATGGCGGTAGCGAGCTCCTGCTGCTTGGCAAAAAGCTCGCCACGGAGATCGTATATCTCCTCTGCGTAATCCGCATGGATCTGCCGCATCTGCTGCAGCTGTTCCGGGGCCATTTGGCCGTAGCCCTGAGCATAGCCATAGTCCTGCTGGCCGCCCTTATTTTGTTGCGCGGACGCCGGGCCGAAAGCCAGCAGCATCAGCGCCAGGCCGACCGCCAGGGCCAGAATGTGTGTTCCTCTTCGCATGACTCTTCCTCCTTTGTTGAATAACTTTCCCCGAAAAACAAGCTTTTTGCAAAACTTAGCGATACATCATGCCGGGCCCCATTCCACGACCCATGCCGTGCATGCCTCGGCCCATTCCTCTGCCCTGCATGCCGGGGCCCATCATCCCTGGGCCCATTCCGCGGCCGCCTTGCCGCATGCCAGGCCCCATCATGCCGGGGCCCATTCCGTAGCCACCGTAGGAGGGCATAAGGCCCTGCTGCCGCATATCCATCTGCATTTCCACCTGGGTCGCAAAGAGCTCGCCGCGCAGGTTATTGATCTCGCTGACCAGAGACCTGACCCTGCTCCTATTGACCTCGTTTCCGCCCATGGCCGCAGAGAGCTCCTGCTGCTTGGCATAGAGCCGGGAACGCACATCATATATCTTGTCCGCGTATTTCGCCTGAATCTGCTGCATTTGCTGCATCTGTTCCGGACTCATTTGCTGGCCGTACCTCTGGCCGTAGCCCTGGGGCATACGCTGGCCATAACCCTGTTGCATGCCCTGGCCGTAACCCCTCTGCATGCCCTGGCCTTGCTGCATGCCTTGACCCTGTTGTCTACGCTGGCCCTGCTGCATCCCCTGGCCCTGCTGCATGCCGTGGTCCTGCTGCATGCCGTGGTCCTGTTGCGCGGATGCCGGACCAAAAGCCAGTGCCAGCGTCAGACCGGCCATCAGGGCCAGGATTGGGGTTCTTCTTCGCATACATTCCCCTCCCTCTTAATGGTTTCACACACAGTACCTCATTTCCGGGAGCAATCCTGTTGTCTCCCTCCTCCCTTACATCTGTGTTCTGTCCTCTGGCACGCCTATTGCCTATTGTTCAAACTCCCCCGCCTCATAACCGGCATCCTGCACCGCCTTGCGCACGGCTTCGCGGTCCACCTGCTTGTCCTCTTCAAAACGGGCCTCGCCCTTATCCAGGCTCACCTCGACATTGGCGATTCCCTCCACCTGCTGCAGGGCCTGGGTCACCGCGTTCACACAGTGCTGGCAGGACATTCCCTTGACTTTCACGCGCATATTCGCCTCCTTGGACTTGTCAGTTGCCTTTTCCGCCCTCGCTCATCCGAAGCGATCTCTTCACCTCGCGCCTTACTCCGCGCGATTGAAAAAGCGCCTTCGAGCAGGGCCTTATATTTTCAGTTTCAAGCCGCGTGCCAAAAATGTTTCAACACTCCTCGCCACCCGAGTGCCGGTTTGCGGAACACTTTTTGAGTGAGGTACTGAAAATACGTATGGCGGGTTGCTAATTGTTCAATTATTATACAACATCGTATTGTTAGCGTATTCTTAGAATACACTATTTTTCAGGATAATGATATGCCCTGGCGCACTATCAGTCAAAAGGCCTCCCCGACCTGGATTGCCATTGCCGGGGGAGCGCTCATTTGCGGCCTGGTCCTGTCCCTGGCCTGGATGAGCGTGAGCCGTGAGCAGGCGATGACCTCCCGGATCCTCGGCGAAAAGGGCACCGCCCTGATCCGCTCCTTCGAGGCCGGCACACGGACCGGTCTGCGCGGGGACCTGGGCTCCCGCACCCGACTGCAGACCCTGATCGAGGAAACCGCGGCCCAGCAGGACATCGCCTTCATCACCGTTACCGACGAGACGGGCCGCGTCCTGGCCCACAGCGGAAATTCCGAAGATGCCGGCCGGGCGATGCCTCCGGAAACGCTGCGGGAGCTCGCCCCCGATCCAAAAACCAAGCGGCGGCTGCTCACCCTGCCTGAATACGGACGCGTCTTTCTCGTGTACAGCACCTTCTCCCCGTATGGTGGCTCACCCCCTCAGAAGGGCGAGCGGGCCCGCAAGAGAAAGGGAGTGGGCATGCGGCGCAACAGGGGGATGATGACCTGCCCCAGGCCCCAAAGAGACATGCCGCCGCAAGCCATGGATCCGCAGCGATGCGCCCAGTTCTTCGGGGACCCGAACTTCTGGAGCAAGGAGCACCATATCTTCCTCGGCCTGGACGGAGGCCCCTATTTCCAGGCCAAGCAGCAGGATATCCGCAGGACCCTGACCATTTCCGGAGCCCTTCTCGTTGTGGGCCTAGCCTGCCTCCTGGCCCTCTTCGGGGCCCACAGGGCCAAGATCACCCGCCGCCTGTTGCGCAACGAAAAGGCCCTCTCCTCGGTGGTAGTCTCCAGCCTCCCTCTGGGGCTCATTATCTTCGACGCGGAAGGGGATGTGGTGCTGATCAACCAGGCCGCCCGCGAGCTCACGGGATTGCGGGATTTCGGTCAGCAGGCGCTCAGGGAGAAGGACCTTCCGCAGCAGCTTCGGGATGTATTGAAGGAGCTGGAGACAGAGGATATGATCTCCGAACGCGAAACCAGGCTTGAGCGTGGCGAGGAGGCCCTTCCAGTGAGTCTGAGCGGCTCGCGGGTGAACACCCGGGACGGGGATCGAGTGGGCAAGGTCCTGTTGATGCGGGACCTCTCCCGTATCAAGGATCTGCAGGCCAGGCTCCGGGAGCAGGAGAAGCTTGCCGCGATCGGCCATCTGGCATCCGGCGTGGCCCACGAGATCCGCAATCCCCTGAGCTCGATCAAGGGTTACGCCGTGTACTTTCGCTCCCGCTTCCCCGAGGGCTCGGCGGAGGAGCGTTCCGCAGGCACCATGATTCGGGAGGTGGACCGGCTGAATCACGTGGTCACCGAGCTTCTGGAGTACTCCAGGCCGGTGCGGATCCAGCCCAGGCCCACGGAGCTGAGCGACATCATCCGGCGCTCCCTGAGCCTCATCGAGCAGGATCTTTCCCGGAACGGTGTCGAGACCCGGCTCGAGCTCGGGTCCAAAGAGCTATGGGCCCACCTGGATCCGGATCGTTTCCGGCAGGTCCTTCTCAATCTTTTCCTCAACGCGGTCCAGGCCATGCCCCAGGGCGGGGAGCTGGAAGTGGCCGTCAACACGGATCAAAACCACGAGCTCCGTATCGAGGTGCGGGACACCGGGCCCGGCATCCCGGAGGACAACCTGGACACCGTATTCAATCCCTACTTCACCAGCAAGGGATCGGGCACAGGCCTAGGGCTGGCCATCGCCCGCAAGATCGTGGAGGCCCACGGCGGTGCCATCCGCGCGGAAAACCGGCCCGAGGGCGGAGCCGTGTTCATCATCAGCCTTTCCCTGAAGGAACAAGGAGCGAGCCATGACCGCGCAACTGCTCATCGTGGATGACGACGAAAGCCACCTGGAGATGCTCTCCACCCTGCTCGAGGGGTGGGGCTACGGCATCGACACGGCTGACGACGGCGGCCTCGCCATGGAGAAGATACAGGCCTCCCCCTACGACCTGGTACTCATGGACGTGCGCATGGCCGGAGTGGACGGCATCGAGGCCATGCAGCGGATCAAGGAGTACAATCCGGCCATCCCGGTGCTCATCATGACCGCGTACTCCTCCGTGGACAACGCGGTGGAGGCGCTCAAGTCCGGGGCGTACGACTACCTGACCAAACCCCTGGACTTCGACGTGCTCCAGCACACCATGCAACGGGCCCTGGATCACGTGAGGCTGGCCTCGGAGAATGCCTCCCTGAGGCAGCGCCTCCCTCCAGGAGCGCGGGAGTTCCCCATTGTGGGCAAGAGCAGGGCCATGCAGGATCTCATGGACATGGTGTCCACTGTCGCGCCCACGGAGGCCACCGTGCTCATCACCGGCCCCAGCGGCACGGGCAAGGAGCTCGTGGCCAAGGCGATCCACGCGGGAAGCGAGCGCAGCGAAGGGCCTCTGGTTACGGTGAACTGCGCCGCGCTCAAGGATTCCCTGCTCGAGTCCGAGCTCTTCGGCCACGAGAAGGGGGCTTTCACCGGAGCGGAGCGCCGCCGCGAGGGCAAGTTCATGCAGGCCCATACCGGCAGCATCTTCCTGGACGAGATCACCGAGATCCCCATGGCCATGCAGGCCAAGCTCCTGCGGGTGATCCAGGAGCGGGAGATCGAGCGCGTGGGCGGGGACAAGCCCCTGTACGTGGACGTGCGGATCATCGCCGCGACAAACCGCGATCTGACCCGGGTCGTGGAGGAAGGTAACTTCCGGGAGGACCTCTACCACCGTCTCAACGTCTTCCGCCTGGATGTGCCCGCATTGAGCGAACGCGAGGGCGACGTCCCGGTTTTGGCCCAGCACTTCCTGCAGGAGTACGCGGACAAGAACCGCAAGCGGATCAAGGGCTTCACCCCCCAGGCCATGGACCTGCTGGTCAAGTACGACTGGCCCGGCAACGTGAGGGAGCTGGAGAATGCTGTGGAACGGGCGGTGATTCTCGCCTCCGGGGAATACATCACCTCGCGTGAGCTGCCCCTGTCCATAACCCGGCAGGAAGATAGAGAGGATGAAGAGACCGTCGTGACCGGCGGCCGCAACCTGGAAGAGGTGGAAAAGCAGGCCATCAGCGCCACCATGCAGCAAACCGGGGGCAACAAGAGCGAGGCCGCCAGGATCCTGGGCATTACCCGGGCCACCCTGCACAAGAAGCTCAAGCGTTACGGAATCGAGGATCGTGACTCCTAATTCGTGATCCAATGCCCGTGGCGACGAACCTCCTTGCTCCGCGACAAGGGGAGCATGAAGTTCTCTTCATTCGCGATTATTCGCGCTAATCGCGGACAGTATATTCTTTTTCCCTGTCACTTCGTGTGCTCCGTGGTGTTTTTTTCTTCTTCCGTTTTTTTTCCTCTCCCTTCCCGGGCAGTACAGAAAACAGAGAGTGGGTAAAATCATGCAGCACTCGCATTCGCGACAGCGCGACCACGCCTGGCAGGACGTATCCTTCGCCAACAGCCGGGGCCAGAGCCTTGCCGGGCTCTTTTACGCCTGCACCGAGCTGGACTCCTCCCTCATCGTCTGCCACGGCTTCTCCGGGAGCAAGGAGGGCGGCGGCCGGGCCCAACGGATGGCGGAATACCTGGCCCGGCCCGGAATGGGAGTGCTTCTGTTCGACTTTTCCGGAAACGGCGAGAGCGAGGGTTCCTTCGGGGACACCACACTCATCGGCCAGATGGACGACCTCAAGTGCGCCGCGGACTGGTGCCGCAACCTCGGGGCGAAACACTTGGCCGGAATGGGCCGCAGCTTCGGCGGTACCACCCTGCTGTGCCAGGCCGCCAAGGACAGCCGCTTTGAGACGGTCTGCACCTGGGCAACGCCTGTCTACCCCCTCGACCTCTTCCACGGCTTTCTGTGCGAGCTGTCCGGAGACCGCATCATCCTTTCAGGCGAAGGAGGGACCATCGAGCTGAAAAAAGGCTTCATGGAGGACCTGGCGAGGCACGATGCGGAGGCCTGCGCCCGGAGCATCCCGCCCAGGCCAATGCTCATCGTCCATGGGGAACGGGACGAGGTCGTTCCTCCCCATGAGGCGGAAATCATCCGCACGGCAACTGCCTCGAGCAGCCGCCTGCATATGATCCCCGAGGCGGACCACCGCTTCAGCACCGGGGTGGAAACGGTGTGGGAGCTGTGTCGCAGCTGGCTGGAGGAAATCTTCGGATGATTCGGCGCGGGAGACTGTCTGTTCCACGCGGATGCTTTTGCACACACGGGGAAGACACCTTTTGCCCTCTTCGCCGTCAGCGCCACCAAGCGCCCGCGTGTGCCGCGAAGCGGCATCAGCGCCGAAAAATATCTCAACAGAACGTCGGACTACGAATCCGAAGGCCGAAGTTCAATCAATCCCTGACAAGTCATTCATTTCAGCGACAGTCGGTTTGACTGATCAGAAAACTGCCCTTGGAAGACCCCAGAAGGATGGGCTTCTCCAAAAGCTCCTATTGATCCGCAATCGAGTCAGCTTCTTGCTCATAAAAAAAATTGCCCTTATACTGAATTACGAATAACATTCAAAGGAGTGAGGTCGCCATGATTCAGATCCTTTTTGACTTGCCTGATGAAAGCCTCATGCCTTTCAACGGCTCTGAAGAACGTGCCGGCAAGGAAATGCGAATGGCTGCTGCGGCCAAGTTCTATGAAATGGGTCAACTATCTTCTGGCGCTGCAGCTCGCCTCGCGGGCATTCACAGGACACTGTTTCTGACCCGGCTTGCTGACTACGGGGTGGACACATTCAATTCGGAAGAAGACGACTTCAATCAGGAAACACGCCTTGCCTGATCTTGTCTGTGAAACATCACCCCTTCAGTATTTGCATCAGACTGACCTGCTCTTCGTGATTCCCGAGCTTGGCCGAAAGATTTACGTGCCTCCAGCCGTGGAAGCCGAACTTGATATTGGACAGCGTCACGGCATAGATCTACCCCAGTTGGAGCATTTGGAGTGGATCAATGTGGAGAGCCCTCAAGGGATATCAGCCAGCAGATTGTTGAGTGATATAGGACCCGGTGAAGCAGAAGTCCTGATGCTTGCCTTGGAAAGAGAAAATTTTGTGGCAGTTATTGATGACTCTGTAGCTCGCAAGCGTGCTTCTCTATTGGACATCCCCTTTACCGGCACATTGGGAATACTCCTGGATGCCAAGAAGCTGGGACTGATCCCGAAGATTGGCCCGATATTGGATGAACTGGATGCCCTCCAATTTCGTCTGACCCCGAAAACACGACAGATGATCCTTGGGAAGGCGGGAGAGCTTTCCTAGCCATTATATTCCTTGACCCAAGCCCCCTTATCCAATCACTTCGCCTTGTTTTCAGCTTGGGATACCCGAATGGCAGAGTTTTTTGCGTTCTCCGGGACTTAGCGGCTCTGTATTGCTTTGTCCCGAATAAGCTTTTCTCAGAAGGACCTTCATTTTCGATCGCTTCGCTGTCAGCGCCACCAGGCGCCTGCATGCGCTGAGAAATGGTACAAGCGCCAAAAATAATCTTACACGAGGTCCCTTCCAAAGACGAGCTTGACATCGCAAGCCATAAGCTATACATATTTTCTTTGCGCGCCAGTAGCTCAGCAGGACAGAGCGTCGGACTACGAATCCGAAGGTCGGGGGTTCAAGTCCTCCCTGGCGCACCATAAAATCAAGGGGTTAAGGCACATGCCTTAACCCCTTTTTTTGTGTTACCCTTATTTATCCATTGTTGGTCAATCGTTTTTTGTTGTTTGAGCACATATTATACACGCTCATCGAATACAGCAGTATTGAATAGAATGAACGCTTTTCAACATGGGCTCAAAGTATATGTTCCAGAAAATCTTTTGCCCTGTCGGACTGAGGGTTTTTAAAGAAATCTTCGTATGTGCCCCTTTCCACGATTTCTCCTTCATCCATAAAGATGATTTCGTCAGCCACTTCCCGGGCAAAGCCCATCTCGTGAGTAACACACACCATGGTCATGCCTTCCTTGGCTAGGGCAATCATGACATCCAGGACTTCCTTGATCATCTCCGGGTCAAGCGCGGAGGTAGGTTCATCAAAGAGCATGGCCTTGGGCTCCATGGCCAAGGCCCGGGCAATGGCCACCCTTTGTTGCTGTCCGCCGGAGAGGTTGGCCGGGTAGTCGTTTGCTTTTTCCGGGATTCCTATCCGCTTGAGGAGCTCATCAGCCTTGGCGTCTGCCGCTTTTTGAGACAAATTGCGGACTTTTCGAGGGGCCAAGGTAATGTTTTGCTTTGCGGTCATATGCGGATAGAGCTCAAAGCGTTGAAAAACCATGCCGATTTTCTGTCTGAGCTGGTTCAGATTGGTTTTGGGATCTGTCAGAGATGTTCCATCGACGATAACCTCTCCTTCTTGAAAGGACTCCAAGCCATTGATACAGCGCAGCAGAGTGCTTTTGCCCGAGCCGCTGGGACCGCAAAGGACGATGGTCTGCCCCTTTTTCACGGTTTCACTGACTTTGGACAGGACTTTGAAGTCACCGAACCACTTGCTCAGGTTCCGGATATCGATCATCACCTCGTTCATAGCACGTTCGCCCTTCTGTATTTTGTTTCAAAGTGCAAGCTAATTCTGGAACCGATATAGCACAGGATGAGAAAAACAACGGCAACAAAGCTGTATATCTCTATGGAGCGATATTCCAGGTTGTTCACGACATTGGCACGGGTGACGAACTCGTGCAGGCCGATAACAAAGGCTAGGCTGGTGTCCTGAAAGGTAATGATGGATTGGGTGATCAGGCTGGGCAGCATTCGGCGAAAGGCAATGGGAATAGTCACGTACCTGGCCACTTGCCAATAGGTGAGCCCTGTTGCATACGCAGAGCCCACCATGTCTTTGCTGATGGACTGGTACCCGGCCCTGAAGATTTCTCCAAAATACGTGGATTCAAAAATAATAAAGGCAAGGACCGCGGCTAGGAAGGGATCAATGTTTTGGCCCACCATGATGGGCAAAATGAAGTATACCCAAAAGATTATTATAATGAGAGGAATGTTTCGTAAAAAGTTGACGAATGCACTGACTGGATAATAAATCCAGTTTCTCTTGGATATCCGGCCCAATCCAACCAGCATCCCAAAGAATATGCCTCCGGCCAGAGCCAGCCCCGCCAGCTTGAAGGTGACCACCAGACCTTGCAACAAGTATGGGAGATTATCGATAATGACGTGATAGTCGAAAAACATGGTCTTTTATCCCCCCCTTCCGCTCATTCCCGGGATTCTGAATTTCGCTTCCACCAGGTCCATGAGTTTGACCACGGACATCCCGATGAAGAAATAAATAACCATGGCTGCGGTGGTAGCCTCGAATCCGTGAAAGGTCTCGGCATCGATCTGATAGGTCATGAAAGTGGTTTCAGATACGCTGATGACCATGGCAATGGAGGTGTTCTTAAAGATGGTCAAAAACTCCGTGGTGATGGGAGGGAGGATCAGCCGGAGACAATATGGGATAATTACATAGCGGTACATCTGTACCTGGCTCATACCCGTGGAAAGGGCCGCCTGGTACTGATCTCGGCTGATAGAGGCATAACCGGCTCGGACATGTTCGGCCACCCGAGAGGCGGTATACAGTCCCAGACCGACAATGGCTACATACAAGTTCAAATTTGAGATCTTATTGATAACTGGGGTCAACGGACCAAAGAGCATGGGGACGGCGTAGTACCAGAAAAAGAGCTGAACCAGAAAGGGGATGTTGCGAAAAACCTCGGTGTAGAGAGTGGCAAGAAATCGTAAAATACGCAGGTTTGTGACCCGCATAGTCCCGATGAGCACTCCAAGGAGAAAAGCGATGACCCAGGCACAAGCTCCGATGAGCAGGGTGTAACCGACTCCTTGTACAATCCACATTCCGTAAGGGTCACTCCACAGAATGGACCAGTCGAAATTGTAGTCAAAGGCCATGCACGCCTCTTTGGAATTTGGTTCAGCCCCGGCAAAGACCGGGGCTGAGCTTTTTTATGGGCAGTGAGTTGTGGTGTTTCTCAAGAGACACGCAGAGCTCCGAGCTATTTCTCCCACCATCCTTCCTCAATGGGGAAAACGCTCATCTCGAGGTAAGTCTTGTAATCATCGCTCATAGTCATGGGCAGTTCCCCGTCAGGGCCCATCCATTTGTCGTAGAGCTCGTAAAACTTCCCTGTCTTGATACTCCAGACAATGGTTTTGTTGACAAAGTCCCGGAACCGGGAGTCGTTTTCACGGAGGATGAAGCCATAGGGCTCATAGGCTATGGAAAGGCCGGTGGTTTTCCAGTTGTCGGGATTCTTGGATTTCAGACGGATACCTTCCAAGAGGCTTCTGTCCGTGCAATAGGCGTCAATTTTTCCGGTTCGCAGGGCCAGCATTCCGGCGGGATGGTCATTGGTGACATGGACGTCTGCAGGCTCAAATTTTCCCTTATCGATAAGATTCCGAAGGACACGGATATTGGTGGTTCCCCGTGCCGCACCGATTACTTTGCCATTGAGGTCCTGGAGCGATTTGACCTCCATATCCTTTGCGACCAGAAAAGTAGTGTCGGAGAAGAAAAAGGGGATGCTGTAATCGATCACTTCTGCCCGGGCAGCTGTCCAGGTGGGAGATCCGCAGACGATGTCTATGGTCCCAGTGGACGTCATGGGAATCCGGGTCTTGGGCGAGACGGTGTAACGCTCGATCGTGATTTCCTTGCCAAAGCGCTTGCTCAAGTAATCCGCAATGACGTGGCCCATATCCACGGAAAAACCCACCTGCTTTCCAGCTTTGGGATCCGTGAAGGAAAAAGGCACGGCTCCCTCCCGTACACCCACGCGCAGTTTACCCGTCTTTTCGATCCGCTTCATGGTGTCGCTGACTTCGGCTTCTTTGTCTTCGGCCAAAACCGGAGTTGCCAGCCACACAAACAGGGCCAGAACGACAAGCATGATACTGGCTGTCCTTTTCATAAGACCTCCTTATGGATTAGGTTTGAAAAGGCGAATTCAGTAAACAAATATAAACAGTGTTTTTTCAAGAGTGAAAAAATTCGGAAAGGGATTACTTCCCTCCGAGACAAAACATTCACTCTACTTACTTGTATCTTACTGCGTAGCTTTTTGAACGATGGCCTCGGCGAGAAGCTGTGCCGTGTCATAGCATCTGACCGAAGAGTTGAGCTCACCGGCCAATATGGAGAGCTCAGTACAGGCGATCAGAAGAATATCGGCTCCTTGAGTCACCAGATTATCGGCCGCCGCTTGCAGCGACTTGTGCTCCAAGCTTCCATAATTGTCTGTTTTAACGGTGCGGATTGCCTGCATGAGTCTTTGCTGGGATTCGTTCTCAGGGTGCACGACTCCTACATTATGCGAAGCAAACTCTTGATCATAGAGACCGAGATCAAGCACGGCACTGGAGGCCATTAGGCCTGCAATTCGAATCTGGGGGCTGTCTTTCAAGATAGCCGCAACCGAGATGCCGATCATGTCCAATAGAGGGATCCCCACGATGTCTTGAATTTGGGTGTGGTAATAATGGGCTGTATTGCACGGCATGGCCAGAAAATCCACTCCCCACTGCTCGAGCTTGTGCGCCATTTCCTGCAGGCAGGGCAGGGGGCTTTGGCCTGTTTTTTCGATCAAGGCCTTGATGCGGGAGGGGACCTGAGGATTGTTGTCCACCACCATGTGGATGTGGTCGCAGTCGTCTGCGGCTGGAGTGGCCCTGATCACCCGACGCATCAAATCCACTGTGGCCTCGGGCCCCATTCCGCCCATGACTCCCACACTTTTGGGGATCATGATCAATCCGCCACTTCCCGCAGACCGAGTATGGACTGCTGATAGGCATACAACCCCGGAGATCCACCTGTATGAACAAAAAGGATGTTCTCGTCTTTGCGAAAATATCCCTGGCGGCTTAAATCAATGAGTCCAGCCATGGCCTTGCCGGTGTAAACAGGATCGAGGAGAATGCCCTCGGTCTGGGCCAACATATTTACCGCCTCGACCATCTTCTTATTGGGTACTGAGTACTGCGGCCTCCAATAATCGCCAAACGTGACCACCGTCTCCCTGGAGATATCTTGCCTGACGCCCACCCTTTCGGCTGTTTTTTGAGCCAGATCGAAAACCAAGGGTTCCTGATCCTGGGGATCGCGGCTGACGCCGATGCCGACAATGGGAATATTCATGTTGCAGCCTTCAAAGCCTGTGAGCAGACCGGCATGGGTGCCGCTGCTTCCTGAGGCTACCAAGAGACGGTCAATAACCTGTTCTTGTTCAAAGAGCTGCTCCTGAAGTTCTTGCGCGCAGGCCACGTATCCTGTGGCCCCAACGGGATCGGATCCGCCCCCGGGGATAATGTAGCCCTTGCGGCCCATGGCAGCCAACTCATCGGTCTCCTTGCGCATGGCGGCCGCCATGTCCGATCCTCCGGGTACTACTTCAACCTTTTCCACTCCCAGGAGCCTGAAGAGAAAGTTGTTCCCGCTGGCTTGGGGGTCGTAGCTTTGGGGCACCCGCTCTTCCAGGATTAGTCGGCATTTCAAACCTTCTTTGACCGCAGCAGCCAAGGTCAAGCGGCAATGGTTGGACTGTACAGCCCCGCACGTGATCAAGGTATCAGCACCTTGGGCCAAGGCATCGGCCACCAAGAACTCCAACTTGCGGGTCTTGTTGCCCCCACTGGTCAGACCGAGAAGGTCATCTCTTTTGATGAAGATGTTTGATCCACCAAGGGCCTGAGTGAATCGGGGCAAAAACTCCAGGGGCGTTTTACCCTGTGTATACCGACGGCGAGGAAATTGAGCCAGATCCATGGAATCTCACCTGAGTTAAAGACAGACGACAGCTTCGATTTCAATGTCCGCATTCCTGGGGAGTGCGGCTACTTGAATGGCCAGCCTGGCCGGTGGCTCATCGGAAAAGTACTCCGCATAAACCTTGTTGACCTGTTCAAAGTTTTCCATGTCGGACAGATAGAGGTTCACCTTGACTGCCTGACTGAGGTCTGTGCCCGCAGATTGGGCAATGGCTCTCACATTTTTGAGGCATTGGCGAGTGTGCTCTTCGATTCCACCAAGAGCAAATTCGCCAGTGGCTGGATCAATAGGCAGCTGCCCGGAAATGAACAGTAAGTTGGCTGCGGCCGCAGCCTGGGAATAGGGTCCGATGGCCTTGGGGGCCTTTGAAGTGGAATAGATTTGGGGTTTGTGTGCCGGGCTCATTCAATTTTTCTCCAGATGCAATTGATTCTTAACAGTATCTACTCCGGTCTCTTATCATGGAGACTTGAGATAGAATAGTTGTAAAAAAAATAAACTAGAAAAAGCATTTTTTGTCAAGTTTAACACTCTTCTCCGCAGCATGAATCTGTTCGCATAATTTCTTACACGATTCATGACAGATATTTTGCAACCAATCCTCCACTGCCACCAGAATGCCCCGCATAAATACATGAAACCTTAATGAGTTAACTGACAGGCAAAAGGAGGAGGAGGAAACATTTGACAAGGAGAGGAATGAATCAGAAAATTAAATATAATATGGAATGTGCTTTCAGAAAGCTATTGCGGAGACATGGTTTATGAAAGGGTGGACAAAACTTTTCAAAAATCATCTTTTGCTCAGCGTGCTGATTGTGCTCTTGGCTTTCTTCTTCTGCGAAGGGGGATGTACAGGAGATGGCGATTCCTCGATTGGAACCCTTTCCCTCGGCCTCACCGATTCGGCCACAACCAAGTACGAAGCGGTCTATGTGACCATCGACGAGGTGGAGGTGCACCATCAGAACGGCTTTTGGGAGACTGTGGCCACTCCGGAAAAGACCTATGATCTGCTGGAGCTGATCAACGGCGTCATCGAGAATCTGGGGGTCTCAGATGTCCTGTCCGGGAAATACACCCAAATGCGCCTCATTATTGGCGATGAGCATGACTCTCAAGAAAATAAGTTCGGTGTGCCGCACCAGTATGCCAACTACATCATCCTGAAAGGCGATTCCGGCGACCAGCAAGAGAAGCTCAAAGTGCCCAGCGGCTTTCAGACGGGTATCAAGCTGGTCAGCCCTTTCACTGTTCCGGAAGGGGGAACGACGGAGCTCATTCTGGACTTCGACGCCGACCGATCCGTCATCAAGGCAGGATTAAGTGATAACTGGCTGCTCAAGCCCACAATACGAGTACTGAACAAGACCAACCAGGTCACGGTCAGCGGACAGGTGAGTGATGGCTCAGAGATGAACGGAACCGGCATTACTGCGCAAAAGATCGATCCTGATGCGAACGGGACGAACAGAATCCGGATCCTGGGCTCGACAGTGGCCGAGGGCATGGAGGGATCCACCAATGCCACCTACACCCTGTTTACCGTTCCCGGGGAGCAGAATATCGTGGCCTATATGGACGAATATGCTCCTGAAGTTGTCCCCATCAATCCGAGCGCTGGTGACACGCTCACCCGGAATTTCCAGCTTAATAGCACAGAGACGGGCTCCATTTCCGGCAACGTTAATGCCACAAGCGAACTTTTCGAAGGTGAGAAAATAGTGCTCAGCTTCAGAACAAATGTTGATGATTTCTTTGTGGAAATCAAATCCAAGAGCAGATCGGTAGAGTCAAACACGGATTTCGAGTGGAATTATAATGCTACATTGCCAGCAGGGAAAGAATACAGGATAGTAGGCACCTACTTTGATGAAGACAATACTATCTTGGACTCCCAATCAAGCAATGCAACAACAACAAGCAACAATGTGAATTTTACATTCTAGTTGCCTCAAATGGTTCGGGTCCCTGAAGCCAATCAGCACCAGAGGCCCCAAGAGCAGACGAAGACAATCAAAAGCCCTTGGACTCCAGCAGAGGGGCTGAGTCCATCGGGACGCCAGCGGCTGCTGACACAGGATCCCTGAAGGACATGCCTCGAAGCGGCAACCAACGCCGATCACGGCATCCGCCCCGTATGGAAAGATAAGGGCTACTCCACCTTGTCCGCCAGATTGCGGATGGCCTGCATATACCTGTTCAGATCCCGGAGGAAGATGTCGTTGTGCCCCGCTCCGGGGATCTGGACCAGGGTCTTGTCCGTGGATGGGCAGGCCTCGTACAGGGCCTTGCCGTCGGAAAGGGGGATGATCCAGTCCTTTTCCGCGTGAAGGATCAGGCAGGGCAGGCGGATCCGGGCCATCTTGTCCAGGTTGTCCATCCCCCGGTCCTCCTCCAGGCCGAGGGCGTCGACATCGATCCCCAGAAGCCGCAAAAGGGGCATGGTATAGGCGAACCCGCTTTCGATGATCAGGGCCGGGAGCTCTTCCTGGCGGCTGCTTGCCAGCTCCAGAGCCGGAGCGCTGCCCAGGGAGCGGCCCATGACGATCAATGGGCCATTGTATCCCCTCTCTAGCAGCCAGTCGCGGACAAAGTCGAAGACCGCGTGGCTGTCCCGCATCATGGCGTCGATGCCCGGAGAGCCGGTGGATCGGCCGTAACCCCGGTAGTCCACCGGGATGAAGGTCATGCCCATCCTGGTATAGACCCGGCCCAGCTCGTTGTAATCCGCGACGATCTCCCCGTTGCCGTGAAAGAAGAGGATGTTCGCCCCATCCTGGGGACCCAGATGCACCCTGCCCATGAGCGAGACGTCCTCTTCTGCGGGTATGAACAGGTCTTCGGCCCCTTCCGGTGTTTCGAGCGACAGATCCGGCCGGGGATGGAAAACCGAGGAAAGGATCTGTGGCCTGTCCAGCGTGGTATAGTCTGCTTGTCCAAACCGACTCATGCTCAGTGCCCTCCTGTTTCCCGTTTCAGACGCTTATGCCTTGCTCCCTCTCCAATACCCGCGAAAATGCTACTCTCCAGGATTGAAGAGCACCACGATATTTCCCTCCGGATCCCGGACGGTGAACTGGGTATGCCCCCAGGGCAGCGTGCGGGGCTCCTCCTCCGGAGCAATGCCGATGCCCAGGAGCCGTTCGTGCTCCGCGCCAACGTCCTGTACCTCGAGCTCGATCAGCACGGCGCCGCCTCCATCTCCCGCGAGTATCGAACCGTAATACTCCTCGAACTCCGACCTGCGCCACAAAGCGATATCCGCCCCGCCCGTGGAAAAGAGAAAGAAGTTGTTCCGGTGAACCTCGGGCGATCGCTCCAGCAATCCGGAGTAGAAGGCACGCATCTCCTCCACCCGGGAGGTCACGATGGTGCACAGTCCCAGGCGCATCTCCCTGTTTCGACCCTTCATACCCTAACTCGCCTCATCTCTTCATAGATCCAACCCTGGCCGAGCCGTTATTTTTCAAAATATACTGCGCGATCGGGTCGTGACCCTTTCTGTATTCAAGAACGCGATTTACAACTGCGCTGATCTTCCTTTACTCTCGGAAAAAATCGCCTTTTCAAACCAATTTTTTCCGGGTAATCCTTGCTTGGGTCAATATCCTATCATGTGCATTCTCAACAGGATACACAATCAAAGGAAAGAGGCTTTCGCATGAGCTCCAATCTGACCCCGCATTCCGAGGAAAGCTCTTTTTTGGATGCGGTCACCGAACTCATGATCACGCTCGATCCGGACCTGCGGATCCAATGGGCCAATCGGGCGGCAGGCGATTCTGTGGACGAGAATCCCGAAAATCTGGTGGGGCGCCACTGTTACCAAGTCTGGCACGGCAGGGAATCGCCCTGCTGCTGTCCGGTTTCTGCGACTCTGAGGACTGGCGAGCCCCAGGAGTGTGAGGTTGCATCTTTTGATGACAGACACTGGTATATCAGGAGTTACCCGTTCCGCTCCCCGAATGGACGACTGAAGGGAGCGACCGAATTGGTCCAGGAAATCACGGAGCGCAAACGGACCGAAGGGCCCTGCAGGAAAGCGAAAAGCGATTTCACTGGGCTATGGAGGCCACCGGCGAGGGTATTTGGGATTAGAATCTCCTCACTGACGAAGTGTCCTATAGCCCAGCCTATCTGACCATGCTCGGCCATTCACAGGAAGAGCTGCATTCCTGTTCCGGTTTGCAGTCCTGATCCAGCCACACAACAGATCGATCCTGCACCGCCAGGTACAGGGAAAAACACTCCAATATAGACGATGCCGGCGTCTGGGTGGATTGCATTCATGAGGGAGAGCCGGTCATCCACAACGACTACGCCTCGCTCCCCCATAAAAAGGGAGTCCCGCCAGGCCACCCCTCAATCGTGCGGGAGCTTGTCGTTCCCGTATACAGAGGACGAACAATCAAGGCCCTATTGAGGGTAGGCAACAAACCATGGAACTATTCCAGTGAAGATGTGGAAAGCGTATCCCTGTTGGCGAATCTGGCCTGGGACATTATTGAGCGCAAGCAGATGGAGGAAAGGTTCAAGGAACTGAGCATCCACGACGCCTTGACCGGGCTCTACAACCGCAACTTCTTCGAGGAGGAGATAAAGCGCCTTGGCGATGACCGCTACGCTCCTGTAGGTATTGTCGTCTGTGATATCGACGGGCTGAAATTCGTCAACGACACCCTAAGGCATCAATCCGGCGATCAGATGCTCATGAACGCAGCCGACTTTCTGCGCAGCTATTTCCGCGCAAGCGACATCATTGCCAGAATCGGAGGCGATGAATTCGCCATTTTGCTCCCCCAGACTTCCAGGGAAACGGTGGAGCCCATTCTGCAGCGACTGCGTCAGGCGATGCGGGACTACAACAGCCTCGACCCGGAGATCTCTTTGTCCCTGTCCCTGGGGTACGCGGTTCATGAAGGAACAGAGAACGACATGCTCACGCTTTTCCGCGAAGCGGACAATCGAATGTATCGAGAGAAGATCCAGTGTGAGGGAAGCGCCCGCAGTGCGATTTTGCAAGCCCTTACCGGCTCCATGCAGGCCAGGGACTTCGACACCGAGGGCCATTGCGACCGCCTGCAAAAGCTCGTTTCCTCAATGGCCCGCTCATTGGAGCTTTCCCAGGACCATGTGAACGATTTGTGTCTCTTTGCCCGCTTCCATGATCTGGGCAAGGTGGGTATTCCGGACCATATTCTCTTCAAGCCAGGCCCCCTGTCTGAAAGGGAATGGCAACAGATGCGGCAGCACTGCGAAATCGGACACCGTATCGCCTCCTCGGTGCCCGATCTGGAACCCATAGCGGACTGGATCCTCAAGCACCACGAAAGATGGGACGGTCAGGGCTATCCATTGGGCATTCAGGGCCGGGACATTCCGCTGTCCTGCCGCATCCTGGCCATTGTCGAGGCCTATGACGCCATGACCAGTGATCGCCCCTATCGCGGGGCCATGTCCCTCGAGAAAGCGATAGCCGAGCTCAAACGCTGTTCCGGGACGCAGTTCGATCCCGAGCTGGTAAACCAATTTGTCCGGCTATTGCGGAATTCCAATGTGGAGTTCCTCTAGCCTGGAACAACTCGGCAGGCCTGTCTGACTCCTCGCTGTGCTCCTGCGGAATTCGACCCGGCAGTCCAGGCCATTATCCGGAGATAGGTCGTTCAAAAAGGGGGGTCTATTCCCTCAGTTCCACGATCCATTTAAGGGTGAGCCTCTGGCCCTGTGTCACTTGCTCCGGGGTCATGGCCTGGACAAGGCTTTGCCGCTCGGATCCCGCCTTCGCGTGCCCCTGCAGCGCGGAGAGGCTCAGCCATTTGTAGGCCAGCACGAGATCCCGCTCCACACCCTGACCCCTATCATACATTAGGCCCAAGCTGTATTGTCCACGGGGGCTTCCTCCCTCGGCAGCCCTGCGATACCACTCTGCCGCCTGCTCATAGTCCCGGACAACGCCTTCTCCGTGATAGTACATGGAGCCAATGGTGTATTGGGCCTCGGCATCCCCCTGTTCCGCAGCTTTCCGATACCATGTGAGCGCCTGTTCATAGTCCTGCTCCACCCCTTGGCCTTTCGCGTACAGGGCGCCGAGATTATACTGGGATCGAGCAAGGCCCAGCTCCGCGGCCTTGTGATACCAGTGCGCGGCCCGCTCGTAGTCCCGTGACACGCCCTGACCCAGGGAATACATGATCCCGAGGTCGTGCATGGCGTTCACTTTCCCCTGCTCTGCGGCCCGTTTGACCCACTTCGCCGCCTTCTCGTCATCCGCGGCGAGGCCCCGGCCCTCGGAATACATGGCGCCAAGCCCGTATTGGGCTTCTGCATGGCCCTGCCTTGCGGCTTTTCGATACCACAGCGCCGCCTTATCCAAATCCCTCGGTGCCCCATCTCCGCGCAGGTAAGCCCTGCCGAGCCTGTACTGGGCGGTGGCGTTACCCTGTTTTGCAAGCGGACGCCATTTCCGGAGCGCCGGCTCGCCCTCGGCCCGCTCGGGGGCTCGCACCCCCTGCTCGAGCCCCTTGTCCTGTACGGCGCAGGCGGAGAGGAAAAGTGCGGCACAAAGAACAAACAACAAGGCGGAAACAACGATGGACGCCCTTCTCATACTGTTTCCCCTTCTCCTCGGAAACATGGCGATCGTGTCTGATGACTCCTGACTGGCAACTGATTGACCTGGATCAAGGAAATCGGCAGCGAAAGGATGCATGCTCTTTGCGATCGTGTATGCATCCACATTACCCTGGCCCAGCTGCCGAAACCCGTTGCGAGCTTCGATTTCTCCCAACGCGCAGCCCACTCAGGATACTGCCGAAACCACGGCGCTGATTCTCCTTCCGCTGAGAGAGCAAAACAAACAAAGGAGCTCCTTGTGCACCGCCTCCTGCTCATCCCCCCGACACTGAGCCTTCTCTTCCTCGCGGCCCACGAGCTGAGAACCGGGGATCTGCTCCATTTGGCCGGCTGGACCGGCGCTGCCGTTCTGCTGCTTACCGTCCGCCGAGCCTGGGTTCGTTCCCTCTGTCTCCTGGCCCTTTGTCTCGGTCTTTTGGTCTGGACCCACAGAACAATGGCGCTTCTGCGCTTCCGGATCATCGCCGACGAGCCCTATACGCTTCTGCTCACGATCATGGGGAGCGTGGCCTGCCTGATGATTGTGTCCGTTCTCATCCTGTTCAGCAAGCCGATGCGGATCCGGTTTGAGGGCAAAGAGCACCCTTTCGGAAACAGAAAGTGATTGTCCGGCGGCCTGTGCAAAAAGGCATTCCCTGTGCTTGAAGGACAAATCGTGGTATACAGGACGGTGTGCGAGCATAGCGAACCTTCCTTTTCCGGCCAAGGAGGCCCGGTCGGGACACGTCCGCGCCATTGCGAGAACGGACTGATCACGCGTCCCGAGCGCTTGGTGTCAAATTGCGGAACGAGCCCGGTCCCTCATCTAGCCTGCATTGAAGGAGAACAATGCTTTTACGCCTCCAAGGACCCTCCATTTCCCGCGTCCTTTTGGGGAGCCTCCTGGCGCTCTGCGGCACTGTTCTCTCCCCGAACCCGGTCATGTGCGGATCTCCGGACCCCCCAAACGTGCCCGAGCCCGCAATCCGGCTCCTCGAACCGGAGCCCAGGGGCGGGAAGGCTTATGAGCTGGTCTACTACGTGCCCGTACCCGCGAATATCTACTGGGGTTTCAAGACGGATTTCGACAATTCCGTCCTCACGGACAGCGAGCTCATCGAGGAGCACCGTTTCATCCGGCGCACGCGGAACGTGGTTGTCACCGAGGAGCGATACGCCTTCGATCCGGACACGACGTACAGGTGGCAGACCATCGTCTATCCGGAGAGGCAACGCCTGGAGTTCACTCTTCTGAACCCCGAGGAATGCGGTCAAAAGTTCCACTACGGCTCCATAGAGATCGAGGCCAAGGGCAGGATCACGCAAGTGACTCAGACCGCGTACTTCGATTTCTTCGGCGTCTCCCTCTGGGTCCATTATCCCTGGTCAGGAGGAATGCGGGACATCCTTCTCACTACCGCGAACTGGGAGCAGAAAATCGTGCACAGGATACGGAAGCGATATGCGGCACCCTGAGCGGTCCCCCCAGGCACCCGGCCTCCTGGCCTGTCTTCTTGTCATCGCCCTTTTCTGGGCCGGCTGTGCCCATGTGCCCAGTCCCTCGCCTTCGAAACATCTGGGGGTGGAGGGCCCCGCGGGCCGATGCGCCGAGTTCTTCGCGGACCTGGACCAGGCTCTAAAGCAAGCCGGCGTGCGCGATGCCGGCGCTTTTCGGATTCGCGGTCACCCCTATCTGCGCACGAGCCGCTTTCTGGCCTCCTTCCGCGACGAGATCAAGGACGAGGCAATGTTTTCCGCCTGGCTCGACCGGCTCCAGGAACTGGACCGGGAAGCCAGGCGGCACGAGATCGACAATCTCCCTTCCCTCATGCGCCTGGATCCGCCTTCGGATGCGAATCGCACCGCCCTCGCCCGCCGGGTCCGGGAATGCGGGGACGTGCTCCGGGAAGCTGATTGCCGGGGGAAACGTGCCGAAAAACGGATCCAGCGGCGGGCCCGGGCTCCGGACGAGTACATTCTTTTGCGCCGCGTTGCCGGAGCCTACCCTCTGTCCCGGTTCCTTGTGCTCCGGGGCGTCAAGGGCTGGCACGAGGAGGCCGAAACCATGTATTCCCCTGAGCCGCCCCCAAAAAAGCGGACCAGATACGAGCTCCGGCCCCCTTCCAACTCAACCTCTTCGCCCGCCAACCTCGTCGAGGAGGTTCACAGGGATGCCTTGGGCATACCGGATTATTCCGAGCGTGCAAAAAAGGCGCTCTTTCGGTACTATGCGCCGGTGTGGGAGGTGGAAACCCGAAGCCGAGCGGATCGCATCGGAACCCCTGTCCCGGAAAGCCGCAACGAGCTTCGTGTCGCCACGAAAAGGCCCATCACCTTCACCCGCCTTTCCTTCACCCGCTTCGAGGACAGTGTTCTTACCCAGCTCAACTACGTGGTCTGGTTTCCGGCCAGACCCAAGACAGGCAGCCTGGATCTGCGAGGTGGATTTCTGGACGGCCTGAACTACCGGGTCACCCTGGATACGGACGGCAAGCCCCTGCTCTATGAAACCGTGCACAACTGCGGCTGCTACCATCGCCTCTTTCCCACCGACCGTCTCACGCTCCGCGGGAACCCGGATTACGCCGAACCTCCGCTCGTTCTGCCCTCCCCGGACCTGAGCCACGACGCGATGCGGATGGTAATATCCCTGGCGAGCCGGACCCACTATGTGGAACATCTCTACGGGGTCCCCCGAAACCGAACGCTCCGGGGCAACCGGTATTCCCTTTCTCCCTATCAGCGTCTGCGCAGCCTCCCCCTGCCGGACGGGGGCAGCCGCAGCCTGTTCCGGGAAAACGCCCTCGTCGCTGGAAGCGAGCGCCTGGAGCGCCTCTTCCTGTGGCCGACGGGCGTCCTCTCCCCGGGAGCCATGCGGCAATGGGGACGCCATGCCGTCGCCTTCGCGGGCAAGCGCCACTTCGACGATCCCCGCCTCATCGGGCGCATCTTCCGGCGCGCCGAAAGGCCGGAATAAGGCCTTCCGGGACACGGAAACAACCGATCACGGAACAGAAGCGCCCATGCCGCGCCAAGACACAAGAAAGCGCCCGGATTCCGGGTAGCGGAATCCGTCGCGGGAACGGAGATTGAACGGAGCGGTCGCGGTGGTGGAGGAAAAACGGGGGCGAGCCGTAGAAGCGGCACCTCTCGGAAGGAGGATCGTACAGAGGAGGAGGCAGGGCGATAACAGGCCGAGCGTCCCGACCCGCCGAGGCTTCGTCCAGCGGGCCGGGACAGCTTGCGGCCGAAGGGATCAGCCTTCCCGCACGCCTTTTTCGATACGGTCGCCGATCTCCTTGTCGATGTTGCGCCAGTACTCGAAGGCGCGCTGCAGGACCGGCTCGGTCACGCCGTTCTTGAGATGGCCCACCACGTTGGCCACGAGGCGGTCGCGCTGGGCGTCGGTCATGATCTCCCGCACCAGGGTGCCGGGCTGGCCGAAGTCGTCGTCGTCCTTTCGCTTGGTGTAGGCGGAACGGACAAACTCCCCATTTGCGCTCCAGACGGCGTCCTCGGGATAGCGCTCGGGGTCGGCCTCGGGCCCGCCCTTGGAGTTGGGGGCGTACACCGGATCGGAGACGTTCCTTATCCGCATCCTTCCGCCCTTGCTGTAGCTGTTTATCGGGGACTTGGGCTGATTGACCGGGATCTGCTTGTAGTTGACCCCCAGCCGGGCCCGGTGGGCGTCTGCGTAGGAGGTCATCCGGGCCAGGAGCATCTTGTCCGGGCTCGCACCGATCCCGGGGATGAGGCTGTTCGGCTCGAAGGCGGCCTGCTCGATCTGGGTGTGAAAGTCCGTGGGATTGGTGGTGAGCGTCAGCCTCCCCACCTCGTGCAACGGATAGTCCTCGTGGGGCCAGACCTTGGTCAGATCGAAGGGATTGAACCGGTAGGACTCGGCCTCCTCGAAGGGCATGATCTGCACCTTGAGCGTCCAGCTGGGGTAGTCCCCGCGCTTGATGGCATCGCTCAGGTCGCGCCGGTGGTAATCGGGATCCTCGCCGGAGATCCGCTCGGCCTCCTCCTGGGGGAGGTAGTCGATGCCCTGGTCCGTCTTGAAATGGTACTTGACCCAGAACTTCTCGCCCTTGGCGTTGACCCACATGTAGGTGTGGCTCGTGTACCCGTTCATGTGCCGCCAGGTCTTGGGGATGCCGCGATCGCTCATCAGGATGACCACCTGATGGGCGGACTCCGGGGACAGGGTCCAAAAGTCCCACTGCATGTCGTGATCCCGCAGCCCCGTATCAGCCCGGCGCTTCTGGGAATGGATGAAGTCCTGGAACTTCATGGGGTCGCGGACGAAGAACACCGGCGTGTTGTTGCCCACCATGTCGTAGTTGCCCTCGTCGGTGTAGAACCGCAGGGCAAAGCCGCGCACATCCCGCCAGGTGTCCGGGCTTCCGGCCTCGCCGGCCACAGTGGAAAAGCGGATCAAGGTGTCCGTCTTGGTGCCCGGCTGGAACACCGAGGCCTTGGTGTAAGCGCTCACGTCCTGGGTGACCTCGAAATGGCCAAAGGCTCCGGAGCCCTTGGCATGGGGCTGACGGTCCGGGATCATCTCCCGGTTGAAGTTGGCCATCTGCTCCATGAGGTAGTGGTCATGGTGCAGCACAGGGCCGTCGGGGCCGACCGTCAGGGAATACTCGTCGCTGGATACGGGATTTCCCGCATCGTTTGTGGTTGGTTTGCGGCTGTTACTCATACCTTCTCCTTTGCGTCTGATAACGTCTTTTTTGGAAAGAGTTCATTTTTTCTATTTTATGCTAACGATTATCAAGGAGCAATCCCTCTTCCCAAAATTCTGGCAACAAACCCAAGGAATTTGTCGCCAAGCCCCCGCAGAGGGCATGTGCGATCTTACCCACCGGAATGACTTGCCCTTCTCCGCGAGCTCGGCCCGGAATAGGGTTTTTCATCCGCGGGGCATAAGCCGTGAACGGATAGCCAACCACAGAATATCCGATCCACCGTGCCTCAACACCCTTCATCACCCTACTCGCCCGTCATACTGCCTTCTCTTGAAGACCCTTTTTACATTATGTATTTGTAACTATTCAGCACCTCCCTGGATTCAGCGTAAATGTTCGCGGGGTTTTTTG